>CAMPHX010000160.1 GCA_946886085.1 uncultured Flavobacteriales bacterium
ATAGAGATATTCACATGCAAATAGATAAAGAAACTTTTATCTATATGTCAAGCTATAATGCCGATATAGATATGGGAATAGATTTTTCTATTGAAAATTTCAATGAAGAAGGAGAATTAACTTATAAACTAATTGCAGACAATGTAATTTGGGATACCATTACTCATAAATGGCACATTGGAAATTACTACGAAAGACATATTAATGGGTTAGATGAAATTGTAAATACAGGAGCGTATAAAGATACAACGCTTAATTTAAAACCCGAAGAGTTTAAAAGAAGAAAAAGCTTTGTTCAAACAATGGGATATCAAGAACTAAATGACTTTATAAAAGAAGCTATTTTTAAAGGATCAGAAAAAATTACTCGTTATTTGGTAGAGCGACAAACACGGTTTGCTTATCCTTTTGCAACGTTTATTTTAACGGTAATAGGGGTTTCCATGTCGAGTAGAAAGGTTAGAGGGGGAATAGGTTTGCATATAGGGTTGGGATTATTAATAAGTGCCTCCTATATTTTATTTATGCAAATATTTACTTCGTTTGCACTTACTTCGGGAGCATCTGTTTTAGTAGCTGTATGGACTCCAAATGTTTTGTACGGATTGTTAGCATTATATTTATTAAAAATTGCTCCTAAATAAAGCACTTATTTTAGTTGTTTTGTTAAATTTCTAGCTGTTTTTAATAAAATCAGTTAAAATATTAAAAAATATCAAAAAAAATTTGTTAATAAATATTTTTTGTGTATGTCAATCCTTTGTTTTTTAATTCATTAACATTATTACTTAGGCTGGATAAGGGTTTCCACTTATCAACAAAGGGAACATTTTGAGTTATTTTGTCGTTGAAGAACTAAACCTCTAAACTTCTGCGCCATGAAAACTATCTACTCCCTTTTGTTTTTCGGTGTTTTTTTACTACTTTTTACCGATAATAACCTACAAGCACAAACCCAGACATGTGGTTGTGATAATACAGTTCCAACATTTACTATTAATCTTTCAGCAAATCCAGATACAAGCTATACTATCCAAGCTACTAGGAATGGGTATTGTTGTTCTGCTTCAGGACCTGACAGATGTATAAGTTTTAACATTACTGTTAGTCCGGGAGCCAATCAAGTAAATTTTGATGTTTTTAATCCTGCACCTCCTGGTGGAGCTTTTTATCAAGTAGGGTGTGGTACTCCAACATCTTTGGGTACACCTCTTTGTATTGATACAGGTGTGGTTAATTTTTGCTTAACGTACTGTAAGGCAGGAAATGATAATGCTACTTATGTAATAACTACTACTAAAACTTATGGAGCTTCAGATGATATTACCGTAAGAGAAGGTTGTAGTAACGAATTAAACGTTAAAGGGTTAATTGAATCAACTGTAACTTGGAATTCTATTTTTCCGGGAAATTATGGGGATTTTAATAATTATTTATCATGTACTTCACAGTGCGATACAACTATTGTAACTCCTGTACCAACAGCACCGCCTTATGTAGATTATCAAGTATGTGGAAATTTAACAACTTGTAGTACAGGTATGTTTATTTGTGATACGGTTAGGGTTTATACTTTACCCGAATTAGAAGTAAATGTAAACCCACAAAATGTGGTTATATGTCCGGGAACAGGAAGCGCAGTATTAACGGCAAGTGTTGC
Organism: uncultured Flavobacteriales bacterium; assembly: GCA_946886085.1. The sequence goes on from CAMPHX010000160.1 coordinate 1,661, forward strand.
CAATGCCCATCCACCAATAAACTATATGTGGAACACAGGAGCTACAACACCTTCAATTACGGTTACAAGTGCGGGAACTTATTTTGTTAGTGTTACAGATACCTTATCAGGTTGTCCTGCTGCTTCAGATACAGCCTATGTAATCAACCCACCTCCATTCCCACCTTTAAACCCTACTAATAACGGACCGCTTTGTGTGGGTGATTCGTTAAGCTTAGGGGTTGATACCGTTCCCGGAGCAACTTATACTTGGTTCGGACCAAATGGTTTTACCTCTTCAAGTCAGTATCCATCAATTCCAATAGCTCCTTTAAATGCTTCCGGAGCTTATGGTGTAGTAGCAATAGTTAATGGTTGTTATAGTGATACCTTTTATACCAATGTTGTAATTAATCAAATACCATTTGCACCAACAGCAACTACCAACGCTCCAGTATGTGAAGGAACAAACATACAATTGTTTGCCTCAAATGTGGCTAACGGAATGTATAGTTGGACGGGAGTTAATGGTTTTACAAGTACACAACAAAATCCAACAATTGCTAATGCTAATGTGTTAGATACTGGTTTTTATAGTGTAAACGTTACGGTTAATGGGTGTACAAGTGCAAATGCTGATATTTACGTTGAAGTGCATCCAACACCACAAGTAATTTTACCTCCCAACATTATTGTATGTCATGGAGCGGTTGTTCCTCAAACTAACTTTTCGGGAACGGTAAACAATACTACTTATAACTGGACAAATTCTAACCCTAATATAGGATTACAAGTAAATGGTAATGGAGGAATACCTCCATTTACAGCAAATAATACAGGTACTGCATCTGTTACTTCTACAGTTACTGTTACGCCAACAGCTAATGGTTGTCCGGGCCCGCCAGATAATTTCTATATTACAGTTGATGCAACTCCTGCAGCTAATTTTTCTTACACGAATGTGTGTGAAGGTACTCAAACTTCATTTACCGATTTGTCTCAATCTAATGGCGGAACAATAGTTAGTTGGTCATGGGATTTTACTAATGATGGAGTAATTGATAATAATAATCAAAATTCCTCAAACGGGTTTCCAACAGCAGGAACTTATAATACTCAATTGCATATAGCAACATCTTTAGGTTGTAAGGATTCTATCATTATTCCTGTAGTGGTTGATCCAATTCCTGTGGCTAATTTTGTTGCTGATGCAGTTTGTCTCAATCAGGTAACTAATTTTATAGACTCCTCTTCCATTGCTACAGGAGGAATTGTAAATTGGCAATGGGATTTTGGTGATAACTCGGGGACATCAACAACCTCAAGTCCATCATATACATATGGACAACCGGGTACATACAATGTAAATTTAACTGTTATTTCTGATAGTGGTTGTATTAACACTTACACTAGTTCAATTGATGTTTATGATAATCCTGTTGCAAATTTTACGGCAAATAATGCTTGTTTAGCTGATGTAGTTCAATTAAATGATATTTCAACGGTAAGCAATTCATCAATAGTTAGTTGGGCATGGGATTATGAGAATGATGGGATAATTGATGATACTAACCAAACAACTCAATATTTGTATCAAAATGCTGGGACATATAACCCTCTGTTAATAGTTTATTCAGCACAAGGTTGTGCCGATACAGTAATGAAAACAGTAACTATTTATCCTAAACCAGAAGCAGAGTTTACTTTCAGTAATCAGTGTTATGGTACATCAATACCATTTGTAGATGGCACAACTATAACAAGTGGTAATGTTGCTAACTGGCAATGGTATTTTGGTGATGGAAACACCTCTACACAACAAAGTCCTCAACATAATTATAATGCTGAAGGAATTTATTCTACCACATTAGTAGTAATATCTAACAATGGTTGTAAAGATACGATTAAGCACTTTGTTGAAGTGTGGCCAATTCCGGTGGTTAATTTTATACCAACAGAGGTTTGTTTTAATACACCTACTCAATTTACCGATTTAACAACAATATCAAATAATTTTACACAAAACAATATTGTTTCATGGAACTGGGATTTTGGTGATAACTCAGGAACAAGTGCACAACAAAACCCTATTTATCAGTATAATTCTGAAGGGAAATTTTATGCTACACTTACTGTTGTAAGTAATAATGGATGTGCCAATAGTCAAACATTGGAAATTAATGTAAACCCAATACCTCATGTTGATTTTATTGCAGACATTACTCAAGGTTGTTCTCCTTTAACCATAAACTTTACCGATAACTCAACTATTGATACTATAGGGAATATTTCAAGTTGGCACTGGGATTTTGACAATGGAAATACCTCGGCAGCACAAAGTCCTAACGGAGTAGTTTTTAATAATCCATCTCATACTAATACAGCTTATTATAATGTTACTCTTTCTGTTACTTCAGATAAAGGGTGTACCATTACCGACTCTATGAGCCAATTGGTTACTGTTTTTCCGAAACCTTTTGCAGATTTTGCTTATTCGCCTGAAGAAGCAACTATTTACGATAGTGAGATTACGTTTACCGATTTATCTGTTGTAGCTAATCAATGGCTTTGGGATATAGGAGATAAAGGAACAACATTTACTAATCAACATCCTATACATCATTACACAGATTCGGGTGATTATTATGTTACTTTATTTATCGAAAACACTTTTGGTTGTAAAGATACAGTGCAAAAGAAAGTAAGAATAGAACCTGCTTTTGCACTATGGATTCCTAATGCTTTTACCCCTGATAGTGATAATAAAAACGATTATTTCTTTGCTAAAGGATATGGTATAGATGAAATAGAAACCTTAATTTTTGATAGATGGGGAGAATTAATATTTGAGGGTAACCAGCTAGATTCACAGTGGGATGGAAGGTATAAAAACGGAGAAATTAAGCAAGATGTTTATGTATATAAGATTAGAGCGAAAGATATTTTTGGAAAATGGCATGAATACATCGGAAAGGTAACAGTAG
>CAMPHX010000161.1 GCA_946886085.1 uncultured Flavobacteriales bacterium
ATTATAATAGTTACGGAAAAAGCTACAAAGAAACATTTTACTATTATAATGAGTTGGACTATTTATCAGAAGTATATACCAAGTATTTAATTGGTAATAAAAAATCAAAGATTACCTATAAATTCAACGAAACAGGTAGGTTGGCAGAACGAACTACTCATGCCGATTTTAATAAAACCCTTATAAAAAAAGAGGAATTTATATACGATGAAATAGGCAATTTAATGGAAATTAAAACCTATGAAAACGATGAGTATAAAACCTCAACACAATTTCTCTACAATAAAAATATGCTAATGACTGCCCAACTTACCAAAGTTATTGCCACAGAATTTCTAACCATTATTCAATATGAATATAGTTTTTATGAGTAGAATTTCATCTCTAAAAACAGCTCACTCACATTAAATTATTAAGTCCAACTTTCTTTACTTATTTTTGTATTGAATCAATAAAGCATAAAACTATTATACAAAAAGAAATGAAATTCGGAACAAAAGTCATTCATGCAGGTCTTGAACCTGACCCGGCAACCGGAGCAATTATGACGCCTATTTACCAAACTTCCACCTATGTTCAAAATGGTGTCGGAAACCATAAAGGATATGAATATTCAAGAACACTTAACCCCACAAGACATGCGTTAGAAAAAAACTTAGCTGCCATTGAAAATGGAAATTTTGGTGCTTGTTTTGGTTCTGGTTTAGCGGCAATAGATTGTATAATTAAAATGTTAAACCCGGGTGATGAAGTCATTTCAACAAACGATTTGTATGGTGGTTCTTACAGAATTTTCACTACTATTTTTGAAAAATACAATATTAAATTTCACTTTGTACCAATGCACAATACTAAAGCCATTGAAGAAAAAATTAATGCCAATACCAAACTTATCTGGGTGGAAACGCCAACCAACCCAATGATGAACATTATTGACATTAAAGCTGTTTCGGCTATTGCCAAAAAGAAGAATATTTTATTAGCTGTCGATAATACTTTTGCAACTCCTTATTTACAAAATCCGTTAGATTTAGGTGCTGATATCGTGATGCACTCTGTTACCAAATATTTGGGAGGACACTCTGACGTAGTGATGGGTGCATTGGTAGTTAATGATGAAAAAATTGCAACAGAAATTTATAGAATTCAGAATAGTAGTGGAGCCGTTTGCGGACCACAAGATGCATTTTTAGTACTTAGAGGAATTAAAACATTACACTTAAGAATGCAAAGGCATTGCGAAAATGGAAAAAAAATAGCTGAATTTTTAAATACACACCCAAAAGTGCAAAATGTATATTGGCCTGGATTACCTTCACACCCTAACCATGATATAGCGAAAGCTCAAATGAAAGATTTTGGCGGCATGGTTTCTTTCTCTCTTAAAGGAAATAAATTAGAAGATGCTTTAAACATAGTTAAAAAAGTAAAATTATTCGCGTTGGCAGAATCGTTAGGTGGTGTAGAATCACTAATTGGACACCCGGCAACAATGACTCATGCAGCTATTCCAAAAGCAGACAGAGAAAAAACAGGGATTGTAGATTCACTTATAAGATTAAGTGTTGGTGTTGAAGATGCCGAAGATTTATTGACAGATTTAGCCAGCGCATTAAACTAAAAAATTATGAATTATTTTTTTATTACAGGATCAAGTAAAGGATTAGGTAAAGCCCTAACGGAATTATTATTAACCAATGAAAAAAACTTTGTCTATGGAATTTCCAGAACAAATAATATAAGTCACCAACAATTTCAGCATATACAAGTAAATTTAGCAGATATAGATGTTGTTAAACAGTTTGAATTCCCAGAATTAAAGGATGCGACAACTATCACTTTAATAAATAATGCCGGAATTGTTGGTGATATTAAATACTTAGGAAACCTCGATTGTGATAAAATAATTAGCACTTACAACCTCAACCTTATTACACCAACCTTGCTCATTAATCAGTTTGCGAAAACATACAACAATGGACTTAGTAAGTTGGTTATAAATATCAGTTCAGGTGCAGGAAGAAGCCCTATTGATGGATGGAGTGTGTATTGTGCTACCAAGGCAGGGCTAGACATGCTTAGTTTGGTTTTTAAAGAAGAAGTGAATAACAAAAAATTGAATATTAACATCTTAAGCTTAGCTCCTGGAATTATTGATACTGGTATGCAAGAAGAAATTAGAAAGGCTGATGAGACCAATTTTTCAAATATAGAACGATTTATCGAGTATAAAAACAATGGAGACTTAGCAACTCCAACAACTACCGCAAAGTTAGTCGTTAAATTTATTTCAGACAAAACTTTACAACAAAACACCATTTGTTCGGTAAGAGATATTGACTAAAACAGGGATTAGCATTCTAATAATAAGATGCTAAAAAGCCTTTAAAAAAACAAAAGAAAAGGTTATATTTGTAAATAAACTAAAAATTCACAAATGAAATCTTTAAAAATTACAGCATCTTTATTACTTGCTACTTTATTATTTTCATCATCACCAAAAGCTTACGCTCAAGTTGAAAGAACAGGAGATTGGTGTGGTGCAGATCATCACTACGAAAATCAAATTAAACAAAATCCTTCTCTAATTCAACAAAAAGAACAATTTGAAGCTCAAGTTAGAGACTTTATACAAAATAATCCTCAAAACTTAAAAAAAGGAGGTCCAAATGATAAAGTGCCTAACTATATTATTCCTGTAGTATTTCATATAGTTACTTTTAATGGTCAGGGAAATGTTTCTAAACAAGATATTGAAGATGCTATGTTGACTATTAATGAAGATTTTAGACGACTTAATAATGATGCTTCACAAACAAGAAATACAGCAAATGCTCCTTTTGCTCCAGTAGCTGTTGATGCAAAAGTAGAATTCAGATTAGCTCATTTAGATCCAAATGGAAACTGTACAGAAGGAATTGTAAGAGTAGAGTCTCCACTTAGTGTTGATGCTAGTGATGCCGTTAAAAACGTTAGTCGTTGGGATACCAAAAAATATTTTAATGTTTGGTCAGTAGTTAACATCGGTGGTGGTGGTGGCGGAGGAATTATTGCCGGATATGCACAATTCCCTTGGAGTGGTATTAACAATACATATGGTGTTGTTATAGATCACAACTTTATTAATAGAAATGATAGAACTTTAACACATGAGATAGGGCATTGCTTTGGATTATTACACACTTTCCAAGGCGGATGTGCAAGTAGCGGAACAAATGGCGGAGATTTTGTAGCTGATACACCTCCCGATGCAACATCCACTTTTGGTTGTCCAACTACTCAAAACTCTTGTAACAATGTGCCTTCAGGAGATTTTTATGGAACTAATGTTTTAGATCAAATAGAAAACTATATGAGTTATAACAGTTGCCAAAATATGTTTTCTGCAGGGCAAAAATCTAGAATGGATGCAGTTTTGAGTAACACTAGTACCTCACAAGGATTAAAACAATTATCTGATGCCTCAAACTTATCATTTACAGGAACTGCTGATCCTTATGGTCCCGTAACATGTACTCCAATAGCAGATTTTACTTATGACAACCCTATGGTATGTGTCGGTTCGAGTGTTACTTATGCAGACAATTCTTATAATGGTGTTGTTACCTCTTACAATTGGACTTTTAATGGCGGAACGCCTGCAAACTCAACTGCTGCGAACCCAACAATAACTTATAATACACCAGGAGTTTACAGCACTACTCATCAACCTGGAAATACTACAGGGACAGGAACTATTACTAAAAATAGTATTATTACTGTTAGCTCATTAACAGCAGATTATTCTGGAGTTTTAGTAGAAAGTTTTGAAAATGCTACTACTTTTACTAACGATTTTATAGTATTAGATCCTACAGGTGGTCAGAAATTCCAAAGAACTACCAGTGCTGCAGCCACAGGTAGTGCAGCTGTAGAGTTAAGAAATTACTTAACCTCTGCACCTGGATGGAAAGATGAATTAATTACTCCATCTTACGATTTATCTAATGTAACTAATCCAATATTTAAATTTAAAATTGCCTTTGCAAGAAGAGCAAGTACAAATACCGACAGGTTGCTAGTTTGGTGGTCATTAGACTGTGGAGAAACTTGGACGTTGAAATTACCTTTAACAGGTACTAGCCTAACTACAACAGGTTTAAAAACTTCATTTTGGGCTCCTACAGCTGGAGAGTGGGTAGAAAAATCTATCAACTTAAGTACAATAACAAACGAAACAAATGTGCGTTTTAAATTCGCTTTTGAATCAGGAGGAGGTAATAACTTCTACTTAGATGATATAAACATTGACGGTATTTCATCTATAGGAGAACAATATGACAACATTAGCAATTTTGTTATTTATCCTAACCCAGCAAAAAGTAACGCTGTTATTAATTTTAATCTAACTAAAAATGTTGATAACCTTTCAGTTGTTATTAAAGACTTGTTAGGAAAAGACGTTACCAGCATTATAAACGGACAAAGTTTTGCAGCGGGAAAGTACACGCTTTCAATTGATGAAAACAATCAACTTTCTTCAGGTGTATACTTTGTACAATTTAGAGCTGATAACAATGTAAT
>CAMPHX010000162.1 GCA_946886085.1 uncultured Flavobacteriales bacterium
GATTTTAGGTTCTTGTTTTGCCGAAAATATTGGAGAAAAACTTACTTCCAATAAGTTTAATACAGTTGTAAATCCATTCGGAATAATTTACAACCCTATTTCTATTGCCAATAGTTTAAATCATATTTTAAATGAGAGCTATTTTAAGGAAGATGATTTACTTTTTTTCAATGATAAATGGTTGAGTTTACAACATCATGGTAGTTATTCCAACAGTAATAAGACTGAGTGTTTACAAACCATTAATCAATCTATTAGTTTATCAAATAAACAGTTAAAAAAAGCGAGATACTTGTTTATTACTTTTGGTTCAGCTTGGGTGTATAAACATGAGAAACATGGGTTAGTTGCTAATTGCCATAAAATTCCTGCTAAGCATTTCATAAAAAGATTATTGAAAGTAGAAGAAATAGTTGCAGCTTATACTTCGCTCATTAAAAACGTTAAAAGGATTAATGCGGATATCAATATTGTTTTTACGGTTAGCCCTGTTCGTCATGCCAAAGATGGTTTGTGGGAGAATAATTTGAGTAAAGCTGTATTGCATTTAAGCATAAAAGAGCTCACCGAAAACTTTGATAACTGCTCCTATTTTCCGGCTTATGAAATTGTAATGGACGAATTGCGTGATTATCGTTTTTTCAACGATGATTTAGTCCACCCAACATATTTGGCAGTAAACTATGTTTGGGAAAAGTTTTCAATGAGTTATTTCTCCAAAGAGACAATTGCTTTAATGGACAACATCCAAAAAATTAAACAAGCAGCAATGCATAAGCCTTTTGATTTTAACAGTGAAAAGCATCAGCAATTTATCAAAAATCAACTTACTATAATTCAAGAGTTGATTACTCAATTTCCTCAACTCAATTTTGAAGAAGAAAAAGAATTATTGACAAAGGCAAAGTAAAAACTAATTTAAGAGACTTAACATAGAAACTATGTGGTTAAAATTGAGAAGGTTTACTGATTCAAATAAGCTGTAATTCCTTGATAAATTGTATCTAATTCAGCATCGGAAATACAATAAGGAGGGATAATGGTAATCACATTTCCGAGCGGTCTCAGAATTATTCCTTTTTTCAACAAAAATTGATACGCTTCTTTGCCTTTGGAGTTAAAATAATTACTCTCACCATCAGTTTGTAACTCGATAGCAGCAATAGTTCCAAAACATCGAGCATTTCTAATTTTTTTATGTTGTTGAATGGTTGAAATAAAGGTTTTTTGTTGCCGACAAATGTGTGCTATTTTCTCAAAAGTGTTTTCCGACTCAAATAAATCTAACGAAGCATTGGCAGCAGCACACGCCAATGGATTCCCTGTGTAGGAATGTCCGTGTAAAAAAGTATGTTTAGCATTATCTGAATAAAAAGCTTGATAAATGTTGTCTGAAACTGCTGTAATTCCCAATGGCATAAAACCTCCCGTAATTCCTTTGGATAAACAAAAAACATCAGGTTTGTGCTGAAAATAATCTGAAGCAAACCATTTTCCTGTCCTACCGAAACCTGTAAAAACCTCATCAGCAATAGTTATTACTTTGTATTTTTTACATAAGCCTATCATTTCTGATAAAATTTCAGGAGAATGCATTAACATTCCTGCTGCTCCTTGAATAATAGGTTCAAAAATAAAAGCACCTATTTCATTGGTTTTTAAATGATTTTCAAACTCATTTAAAACTGCTAATTTGTTTTTTTCAGTTGGAGGTGCCACAAAATGAACATTAAACAAAAGTGTTTCAAAAGGTTCATTAAAACCACCTCTGGCAGTTAAACTCATACTTCCGAAAGTATCGCCATGGTAATCATTCTCTAAGGCAATAAAGCGAGTACGTTTTTCACCTTTGTTATACCAGTACTGAATAGCCATTTTCAGTGCAACTTCGTTGGCAGTAGAGCCATTATCCGAGAAAAATATTTTTTCAATGTTGTTGGGTAGCAAATGAATTAATCTTTCCGAAAGCTTTACTGCCTGAGGATGCGTAAATCCACCAAAAGCAACATGCTCTAACTCTAAGGCTTGTTCATAAATTTTTTTGGCAATATAAGGGTGTGTATGACCATGAACGTTTACCCACCAACTGGAAAACCCGTCAATGTATTGATTGCCGGCTTCATCAAAAACAAATGTTCCCTTGCCTTTAACAATAGGAATTACATCAGCACCTTTTTGTTGGTCGAACGGATGCCAAATGTATTGTTTGTCTTTTTGTTTCAGATTCATAGTGGCAAAGGTAAACAGTCAAAAATAAAAAAGGTCGGAATGAGTCAATTTTATTCCGACCTTCATTTATTATTATAAATCTTAATCTGGACTCCTTATCTACGCTTTGTAAGGAGAAAAATTACTGATTACCAAATAGTAACTCTTAAACTATCAGGAGCAATCATTTCTCCTTCTTTGCAACCAAAAGCACTATGAAATTCATTCATATTAACTAATGGTCCATTAATTCTATATCTTGTTGGAGAATGTGGATCAGTTTTTACTTGGTTGATAAGGAATTCATCTTTAGCATTGGTATGCCAAACTTGAGCCCAACCTAAAAAGAAACGTTGGTTGTGGTCAAAACCATCAATTAATTCTGGTTTTCCTTTCTTTTCAATGGCTTTTTGTAAACCGTAATATGCTAAGGTTAATCCGGCAATATCGGCAATGTTTTCGCCAAGAGTAAGCTCTCCGTTTACTTTATTGCCTTCTGCTACTTCGTAGTTATTAAACTGGTTAACCAATCTTGCTGTACGTTCGCCAAAATTTTTCAAATCTCCATCTGTCCACCAATTTTTAAGATTCCCATTACCATCAAATTGACTTCCTTTATCATCAAACCCATGAGAAAATTCGTGTCCGATAACTGCTCCAATTCCACCATAATTAATCGCATCATCAGCTTCAGGATTAAAAAATGGAGGCTGAAGAATGGCAGCAGGAAAAACAATTTCGTTCATAGTAGGATTGTAATATGCATTAATTCTTTGTGGATTCATTCCCCATTCATCTTTGTCGATTGGGTTTCCTAATTTGTCAATGTTTTCTTTATAGTTGTGGTAGTTCATGTTCATCACATTTTGAACTAAAGTATTAGCTTGGATATCTACGGAACTATAATCTTTCCACTTATCAGGGTAACCAATTTTGTAATTAAATTTGCTTAGTTTTTCTAATGCTTTAGATTTTGTTTCTTCACTCATCCAATCTAACTGTCGCACTCTTTCTTTAAAAACATCAGAAATATTATTAATCATATCTAATACCATTTGTTTAGATTCTTCCGGAAAATGTTTTTCTACAAATAGTTTTCCTAAGGGTTGACCAACATAATTATTAGATTTCCCTAAAGCTCTTTTCCATTGTGGTTTCATTTGTTTAACACCTTTTAGTGTAGTGGAATAAAAATCAAAATCGGCTTGTTCAAAATCCATACTCAGATGCCCGGAAAAATCATTAATAAAATGATAAGCAACGTAGTCTTTCCAATCTTCTAAAGGGAATTTTTTGAAAGAATTGTTCAACGCTTTAAAGAAATTAGGCTGACGAACAACTAAACTATCAAAATCTTTAAATTCTGCGGTAGCGAAGAAGTTTTGCCAATTGATGGCAGGCATTAATTTTTGTAAACCTGCTTTATCCATTTTATGGTAAGTTTTATGCGGGTCTCTTAAATCAACCCTGTCCATAGAATTGGAAGCCAATTCTGTTTCAATTTTGATGATGTTTTTGGCTTTTTGAGCAGCTACTTCTTCTGAATTATCGGTAAGAACAAATAATTTAGTGATAAATTTTTCATATTCGGCAAGTATGTTTTCGCCTCTTTCATCTTTTGGAAAATAATAACTTTTATCGGGTAAACCAAGCCCTCCTTGAGAAAGGTAAGTAATATATCGGTTACTATTCTTAGCATCTATATACACATAAAAGCCAAAAAATGCTCCCGAACCAATTTTTTTATTTTCTACAGAAGTAGTTATTAAGTCAGCTAAAGTAGCCGCTTCGTTTATTTTATCTAAATGAGGTTTTATAGGTTGGTAACCTAATTTATTAATGGTGGTAGAATCTAAAGCTGAGGTGTAAAAATCGCCAACCAACTGCAAGTTTGTTCCTTTTTTACCTTTAGCGTTTGAAGCTTCTTCCACTATGGTTTTAAGTTGCAATTCGTTTTCATCATGCAACACATTAAAACTTCCCCAACGGCTTTCAGATTCAGGAACAGGATTGTTTTTTAGCCAATTACCTGCAGCAAATTGTTCAAAATCATCACAAGCAGAATGAGAGGAATCTATTTGACTAATATCAAAAGCGGGAGTAATTTCTTTTTCTGGTTCTTGGTTTTTATTTTCTTGTGTTGAACATCCTACAGCTACTAAAAGTAAGCTAGGAATAATAATAAGAGAGCTAGTTTTTATCATAGTTTTAGTTGGTTAGTGATTTACAACGGGTTAAAGATAACAAAAAAATAAATATAGTTTATTCATCTAGGAAGATTAAAAAAATTAAAAATTTTATGGAATTTAGAAAGTAGTTGCATCTAAAGGGCAAACAAAACATAAT
>CAMPHX010000163.1 GCA_946886085.1 uncultured Flavobacteriales bacterium
GTACTTATAGTACTCAACAATACAACTATTACAATAAATTTAGGTCGCACATTAAAAATATTAAATGAAATTCAAAAATAGAAAAATAGTTGTGGATTTATCTAATTAATTTCAAAATCTACATTTTCGAACTTCAAACCCTAAGCTTGAAACAAACTCTTAATAGGCAGATTGCTTCGCGACACTGCGTTTCTCTCGCAATGACGATAAACTCAAGCTTTCCTATCCCAATTCAAAAACAGTAATTTCAGGCAAAATACCTACTCTTCCAGGATAACCCAAAAAGCCTAAGCCTCTATTTACATAAATTTGTTGGTTATTGTGTTGGTATAATCCTGCCCATTGTGGGTAAATATATTCCGAAGGACTCCATTTAAAGCCCGGTATTTCAATACCAAATTGCATACCGTGTGTGTGTCCCGAAAAGGTGACAGCAATATCTTGGTGTTCTTTTAATATTTGAGCATCCCAATGCGATGGGTCGTGACTTAAAAGCAATTTAACATCTTCTTTTAAACAGCCACTTTTTGCTTTTTCAATATCTCCGTATTTCGGAAATCGGTGTCCGTGTCCCCAATTTTCTACACCAATAATTGCTAAGCGTTCGTTGTCTTTTTCAAGAATATGGTGTTCGTTGTTAAGTAGTTTCCAACCCATTTTGGCGTGAATTTCTTTCATCAATTTCAGGTTGTGCTGTTTGCCCTCAACATCTTCCGGTTGGTAAAAATAATCGCCATAATCATGATTCCCCAATACGGAATAAACACCTAAAGGAGCTTGTATTTTCTTAAGCGTATCTATAAAAGGCAAAGCTTCTTCACTTATGTCATTTACTAAATCGCCTGTAAAGAAAATAATATCAGCTTGTTGTTTGTTTATTAGCTGTACCGCTTCTTTTAATGGAGAACTCGACATAAAGCTACCTGTATGAATATCGGAAATTTGTATAATTTTAAGCCCTTTAAAAGCTTTTGGCAAGTTTGGGATTTTTAGCTTTTGTTTTCTAACCGTATAATCAAAAGCAGAATTTATCATTCCAAACAACAGTGTTCCAAATGGAATGGCAGAAGCCACAATAGCTGTTTTCTTTAAAAAAGTTCTTCTGCCAAGGTCTTGCTGTATTCTTTCAGGACGAAATTTTTTAATAATATTTTTCTTGATAAATAAGATAACGGTCTGCAAATCAAACATCATTACAAACAAAATACCTATAATTTTAGAGACATAGATAACGAAAAGGATGCCTATTACATAAGTTCTTAAAACTTTTGGAATAGGCATCCTTTTCAATGAAAAATGATGAGGTATAGGCAAGTGTAGCTAAAACTAGGAATGTAAATACCCAATAGGCGATAATAATAGCTTTTCGCCATGATTTTGGCAAGGGTTCTGTTAGCTTTTTAATTGACCTAAAGTAGTACCAGTCTATTGCTAACACAAAAATAAAGGAAGTTAAAATGAATTTAAAATACATATTTTATAAGTGTCTATCATTTTAGCTTTGAGGCTGAACGATAATGTTCGAGTTCAAGGCTTTCGTAGTTTTGAAAATCAGGAGTTCACTGATGTAAATAACTGGTTTTTAAAATAAGAGTAACAAAGAAATCGGACATTATAGACAGACTCTATAATAGAAATACAAAATAACGCATAATCCTTGGTATTCTTTACTTTCAGTAGTCTAAACCGATTATTTTTTTGTTAAAATCTCCCAAAAAAAATAAACTCAAAATGCTTATTCTTAGTTTTGTTGGCTTATGCAATTTATTAAAATTATACTTTTCCAGCTTTTTATAGCTATTTTGTTTACTACTACTTTGTCGGCACAAGGGGGAGGAAAAGCATACGATTTTTCAGGTAAAGTTACTGATGATAAAGGAGAACTGTTGCCTTATGTGGCGGTGGCCATATACAAAACAGCTGATTCTACTTATGTAAAAGGTGCAGCCACCGATATGGACGGGAAGTTTGATATTCCGCTTCCTAACGGAATTTACTATGCTAAATTATCTTTTTTAAGTTTTGAGAATAAAATTATTCCTAACATAGAAATTGCCAATAAAGCAGTAGAGATGAAGAAAATTGTTATGAAATCATCTTCATTAGCCTTAGATGAATTTGAAGTGGTAGAAGAAAAAAAGCTGATGGAAATGGATTTGGATAAGCGAGTTTTTAATGTAGATAAAGACATTACCAATCAAGGAGCAGATGCTACTGAAGTTTTAAATAGTGTACCATCGGTAGATGTTGATATTGATGGAAATGTGAGTTTAAGAGGAAGCGGGAATGTACGAATTTTAATTAATGGAAAACCTTCCGGAATGACCGGAATGAGTACTTCTCAGGCATTAAAGCAATTGCAAGGAAACCAGATTGAGAAAATTGAAGTAATTACCAATCCGTCATCAAGATACGATGCTGAGGGTGAAGTTGGAATTATCAATATTATTCTTAAAAAAGATAAAAGAGAAGGCATAAATGGTTCTGTAAATGTTGATGTAGGTTACCCCAGTAATTATGGTGGAGGGTTTAATTTAAACATTAAAAAAGAAAAGATAAATTATTTTTTCGGTTACGGAGTAAATTATAGAGAATCTCCCGGTACAAGTATTTCTACACAACGTTTTTTCTATCCCGATACATCTTTTAGTTATGAAAGTATTTCAGAATCAGAAAGAAATACTATCAATCACAATTTTAGAGCAGGAACAAGTTATGATTGGAATGAGCATAATTCTGTAACACTTTCAGGGAGTTTTAATGCTGGAGATGCTGATAATAGTGTAAAACTTCAATATTCTGATTTTAATAATTTAGACCTGCCAACACAAGTGGTGTATAGAGATGAGGTAGAAGATAAAGATATATCTTCTTACGATGTTTCTTTTAATTACAGAAAAACCTTTAAGCAGAAAAATAGGCTATTTACCATAGACGCTCAAAAATCGGGAGCAATGGATTTTGAAGATTCATTTATTTACCAAAAATCTACTGATGCTTCTCAAAATTCTGTTCAAAGTGTTTTTAATAATGAAAAATCAGATGATTGGTTGTTTCAAGCAGATTATATTCATCCATATAAAGAAGGAAAGTTTGAAACAGGTTTAAAATCTACTTTAAGAACAGTTACGAATCCTTATGCCGTAGGAGGTTTTAATGATGCTTCTCAACAATTTGAGGCCTTACCCGGTTTTTATAATGATATGGAATATAACGAGAATATTTACGCTGCCTACATGATGTTTGGTAATAAAGTTAAAAAGAAATTCTCTTATCAATTGGGGGTAAGGGCTGAATATTCTGATGTAACTACCTTGTTAAAATTAACGGATGAAGAAAATAATAGACAGTATTTTAATTTGTTTCCGAGCGTACATTTTTCATATGAATTAAAAAATGAAAATTCTGTTCAGTTGAGTTACAGTAAGAGAATTCAACGTCCGAGACATTGGTTTTTATTGCCATTTTTTAGTTTTAGCGATGCTAGAAATGTTTTTACGGGAAATCCTAATTTAGATCCTGAGTTTTCAGATTCTTATGAAGCAGGATATTTAAAAATGTGGAAAAAAGGTTCCTTACTTTCCAGTGTTTATTACCGATATACTACTAATGTTATCACCAGAATTATTGTTCCTGATGATGAAGGAAATACAATAAGATTGCCTTATAATTTAGGAACAAGAGATGCTTATGGTGTTGAATTTTCTGGTTCTTACGAGCCGTTTAAAGTGTGGAGTGTAAGAGGTAGTTTTAACTTTTTTAGAGAAATTCAGGAAGGTGAATTGAATAACCAACGTTATGATGCAGATACCTATACTTGGTCAACGAGGTTAAATTCAAAATGGACAATAAAAAAGAAAGTGAATTTACAAGCATCAGCATTTTACAGAGCTCCTCGTCAGGAAGTACAAGGAAGTGACAAAGCAATGTATTCTTTGGATGCTGGTTTTTCCTTCGATTTGCTAAAAGGCAAGGGAACAATTACCTTTAATGTGAACGATATTTTTAACACACGTAAATGGAGAGGAACCTCAGAAGGAGATGATTTTATATCCGTAAATGAAAGACAATGGAGAACGCGTTGGGCTCGTTTAAGTTTTTCATATAGAATTAATCAACAAAAGAAAAGACAAGAAAACTACCAAAGAGATTTTAATGGTGATTTTGAAGGAGGGTAAAAGACCCCTAATCCCCTGAAGGGGACTTTTCCATCGCACCAAGCCAATCGTGTTGTCATATCGACCGAAATTTTACAAGCAGAGGAACGAAGCTTAGTAAAATGAAGTTAGAGATATCTTGTTGATTAGGAAATGTAATTTTAAAGTGAATTTAGAAGTAAATAAAGAATAGGGTCTTTAATAATAACTCTTTTATTTTAAATTAATGTATTACTCATTGCTGCTTTTCGATCGATAGTGTTTTTTTATATGACAATTCCTTATCTTCGCAGAAAAGACAAATAGACCAGCCTTATTTCTTAATAATTTACTAACTTGCCCTTTACTATTATTCAGGAAGAACCTTGTTTAACTTTGGTGAAAACTTCCATTT
>CAMPHX010000164.1 GCA_946886085.1 uncultured Flavobacteriales bacterium
GTATATACTACATCAAAAATATCTTCTATACTTGGTTTAGAAAAATAATCTCCATCTGTTCCATAGGCTGGTCGATGTGCTTTCGCAGTTAGCGTTGTTGGTTCAGCATCTAAATGATAATACCCTTTTTGTTCTTCCATAATGTGTTGCAAAATAAAAGCACTTGCACCACCCGGAACATCTTCATCTACAATTAATAAACGATTTGTTTTTTTCAACGATTCTACAATAGAGTGGTTGATATCAAAAGGCAATAAGGTTCTTACATCAATTAATTCAGCAGAAATTTCTACTTCAGCTAACTGTTGTACTGCTTGTAATGCTAAATTACAAGTAGAACCATAGCTTACAATAGTAATATCTGTACCTTTAGTTAAGGTTTCAGGAATTCCCAGAGGCGTTGTAAATTTTCCTAAATTAGATGGAATGTGTTCTTTAGTTCTGTATCCGTTCAATGGTTCAATAACAATGGCAGGGTCATCTCCTTGAATAAGTGTATTGTAGAAACCTGCTGCTTGTGTTAAATTTCTTGGCACACAAACATGCATTCCTCTTATGGAATTAATAATCATTCCCATGGGAGAACCTGAATGCCAAATTCCTTCCAATCTGTGTCCACGAGTTCTAATAATTAAAGGAGCCTTTTGTCCGCCTTTAGTTCTATATTGTAAAGTTGCTAAATCATCACTCAACACTTGAATAGCATACAATAAATAATCTAAATATTGAATTTCTGCAATAGGGCGTAAGCCTCTCATTGCCATCCCAATTCCTTGTCCGATGATGGTGTTTTCTCTAATTCCGGTATCGCTAACACGAATTTCTCCGTATTTCTCTTGCAAACCTTCTAATCCTTGGTTTACTCCTCCAATTTTTCCTGAATCTTCACCAAAAATTAATATCTCGGGATAAGTAGCTAATAATTTATCAAAATTCTCTCTCAACACCACTCTACCATCTTCTTTTTGGTCAGTAAGTTCCGCCTTTACCTCAGTTACTTTCATTGGTGAGCTAGGAAATTCCGAAAGCAAAGTAGAACTGTATCTATCATAATTCGCTTTTGCAGCTTCATTTAGCCAATTTAGTAACGTTGATTTGGCTGCTAAATCTTCCCTTCTTGTTAAACGCAACGTTTTCTTTACAGTAGAAACAATATCTTTTCTAATCGGTTCTGTATTGCTTTTTAAAGTAGCTATCATTGGAGAGATAAATGCTTTGTTAGCACTTTCATCTGCCAAGGTGGTGAGCATAGCGACCACTTCATCTCTTTCTTTTTTTATTGGATTTAAGTAAGCTTCCCAAGCGGCTCTTTTTTGAGTACTTACTTCTTTCTTCCCTTCTTTTTCTAAAGTATCCAACTCATCTTTTGTAGCAATATTGTTGGTTTCTATCCATTCTCTGAATTTTCTCACACAACAATATGCTGTTTCCCAAGCCAAACGCTCTTCTGATTTATACCTTTCGTGAGAACCTGAAGTTGAGTGTCCCTGAGGCTGCGTTACCTCAATAACATGTACCAATACCGGACAATGTTCTTCTCGAGCTACTTTAACTGCTTTTTCGTAAGTTTCTACCAATGCTGGGTAGTCCCAAGCTTTTACTTTAAAAATTTCGTAACCATTGCTTTTACCTTTATCACGTTGAAACCCTTTTAAGATTTCAGAAATATTTTCTTTAGTGGTTTGATATTTTTGTGGAACAGAAATGCCGTGTCCATCATCCCAAACCGACATTACTACAGGAACTTGCAATACGCCAATAGCATTAATGGCTTCCCAAAATGGTCCTTCAGAAGTACTGGCATCGCCAATGGTTCCAAAAGCTACTTCATTTCCTTGGTTAGAAAAATTGGTAAAAGAAGCCAATTCTTTATTGTTTCTATACACTTTAGATGCCTGTGCTAATCCCACTAAACGTGACATCTGACCTGCTGTTGGGGAAATATCTGCAGAAGAATTTTTCATTTTGGTTAAGTCTTTCCATGTCCCGTCAGGATTTAAACTTCTTGTTCCAAAATGTCCATTCATGGAGCGACCTGCTGAGCAAGGTTCAGCTTCCACATCGGTATGAGCGTATAATTGAGCAAAAAATTCCTGTATAGTTAGCTGACCAATAGCCATCATTAGGGTTTGGTCTCTGTAATAACCCGAGCGAAAATCTCCATCTTTAAATTGCTTAGCTAAGGCTATTTGTGGCAATTCTTTTCCATCACCAAAAATACCAAACTTAGCCTTTCCGGTAAGTACTTCTTTTCTTCCCAAGTAAGAAGTTTCGCGGCTCATGTACGCTAATTTATAATCATTTAAAACAGTAGCTTTAAATTCTTCTTTTGAGATTTTTGCAGCCGTTGTTGTTGCGGTTTCGTTACTCATACCCTTCTTTATTAGTTATGTTTTTAATAAAATATTGTAAGATTTACTTAGTATCTTTTTCTTTTCAGAATTCTAAGCCGTGCGAAGTTAATAATTTATCTTTAAAAATAAATTAGAATAACTTAAAGTAAATGTACAAATAAGATTAAAAGGAGCTTTACCTCACAAAAGGCATTTCTAGCAAACCAACATTTCCTACGCCATCTGTTACTTCTAGTTTTAGTGTGTGTTCGCCACTGGGTAACTTATCAAAATCATGATAGACTACACCTTTCTTTGGTTCAAATTCTAGTAATACCCACTTTCCGTCAATGTATAAATTATAGGTTTTAATACCACTTAAATTATCCGAAATAGAAAAAACAATGCTGGAATTATTACTCATATTTTTATTAGGATAAATGTTTACAGCTTTAATAATAGGAGCAACCGTATCTAACATTACGGCAAAACCGCCAAATGTTTTTGATGTAGTTTCTATATAATTATTTCTCCAATCGCCACCTCTGGAATACAACCTGTGGTTGGCATCTATATTTACAATAACTGCTTTTTTTCGGTGTTCATCAGAAATTCTACCTACTTTAATTCCAACAGTTATGGGTAAGTGTAATGGCGTATAATCGTTATGAATTTGATAGGTTGGTGTTAACGCACTATGTAATTGTTTTCCTTCGCCAAACTGAAATGGTAAATTTTCATACAGGGCATTTTTAGGAATGGCTACCCGAACCATTTTGTTTTCGTAATAATTACTGTCGGAATAACTAAAAAGAGTATCTACAGTACCTTTTATTACCGGATTGGAAGATGCTGCCGCTTTATTTCCACTAATTGCAAATTCCAAGGTAGATTTGTTTTTGTAGGTGTCGGTAATTTCATATTTAACAAGGTAATTTTTGCCGTCTTCAATTAATATGTTCCCATTATTTGTTCTTCTTCTATAAATAGACAACTTATTGTTGGGAGCAACAAAACTTTTTTGAAAACGATTCTTTGTTTTTAAATAATATTCATAATCGATTAAAGAGTTTAATGCCCTGCTTTCATCAAAGCTAAATTTGTTCATTTCCGAATAGTAAATCAAGCTATCATTCACAAAAAGTTTCACCTCATACACCCCATTTTTGTTAGAGACACCATTTAACTGATCAATTACATCAACACCAATTCCAATAGTACCAATAGCCGAAATTGGAGTGTTTGATGCCAATCTGTAATTTCCTCCACTGCCAACAACAGATAAAATTTCTTTGGTGTTTTTTTGGTTGACAAAACTGATATTATTTAACGGATAAACAGCCATTTTTCTGATGTGTGGGGCAATATTATCTTTTACATCAAAACCCAACAACAATGGATTGATAGGATGTTCAGATTCGGTTTCTCTAATTTCAAAATGCAAGTGCGGTCCACCTGAACTGCCCGAATTTCCTGAAAGAGCAATTACTTGTCCTTTCTTAACTTTTAATAAGGTATCGGGCGGATAGTAATCCATTTCCCAAGTTTGGTTGGCGTATTGGTATTTTTTAATTTCTGTAGCAATTTTACCGCTATATTTTTGCAAGTGAGCATAAACAGAAGTGTATCCATTGGGATGATCGATATAAAGAGCATTGCCGTAACCGTAAGGAGAAACCTTAATTCGTGAAACATAACCATCTGCCACAGCAATAATTTTATGTCCTTCTACTCCTTGCGTTTTAATGTCAATTCCCGAATGAAAATGGTTAGAACGTAATTCTCCAAAACTTCCTGATAAATAAAGCGGAATATCTAAAGGCGAGCGAAAATAATTAACAGGTAAGGTATCTTGTGCAAAAAAAGAAAGCGTATTTGCCGAAAGAATAAAAAGTAATATAAGTTTTTGCAATGCTATAAAATTTTGAATTTGAATAAGAAATATCAATAACAATGCAAAAGTAGGTTTGATATGACTACAAATGATGAAAAAATAGTTCGTTTATCCACAATATTTGGTGTAAAAAAATTACATTTGTCCAGAATTAATTTTTTCTCATTGAGATTAAAATGAAGAAAGATGGGAGATATAAACACTCTGGTTAATAATCTAAGGAAGAAAACCGAACGATTGGTTGAAAAACATCAACACATCCAAAGTGAAAACGAACAACTTTCTGCTAAAATTTTAGCCTTAAAAGAAGAATTAGTTC
>CAMPHX010000165.1 GCA_946886085.1 uncultured Flavobacteriales bacterium
GAGTTAGAGAGATGTAATTAGTTAATGTAACACTTATTTAAAGGTAGAGCATTCATTTTCAACTACGTATCTGTAGTCTTATTTTTCATAAGGTTTAAGCCATAGGTATAGTTGGTAGAAAGAATTACATCATTACAATCAAAATGTTTAATACTTCCGTCTTTAGCAAGTGCAACCACCCAACAGGTATTTTGGTGCATCCCGTAATCGATGATGAAAAGTGCTTGTCCGGTTCCCAAGGGGGTTTCTACTAAAATTGAAGGACTTAATTGATGTATCATACTTAATTGTTTAACCAATTTATAAAATGTCAGGAAAAATCGATTATTGGTTAAGGGATAACAGACTCGTTTGTCCGTTTTAACCAATAAATAATAGATTATATAAGGCTCAGGTGTGATTAACATCTTTCCAATCTAACCAATCTAATCAGTTACACACGAGTTCTCCTGACATTATCATAAAATTCATAAGTATATAATTATGCATCTACCAACCCATTACTCAATGCTTTTACATGGTCATAATCAGCTCTTAATGATGCTCTTTGAGCATTAATTATAAAGTGTTGTTCGGCATTTAAATGTTCTAACCCATCTGCTAATGCTTTATCATAAGTTTCTGTTGCATGATCTTCTCCATACTCGCAAGAGTTAAGAATTGCTTTACGGTCTTTACCTGTAAGTGCTGCTTTTACATCCATCCACACACGAAAAAATTTTCCTGAAGTTTTGGTGCCTTCGGCTACCTCGCCTCCTAATGTTCTTACTTCCGCAACTAATTCTTGTTTACATTTTTGACTGGTTGCAATGAATTGTCCAAACAAGGTTTTTAAATCAAGTTCTTCGGTTTCTTTTGATGCGGTTTCGTAACCTTCTATTCTATCATTGTTGATAGTGATGAGTGAGTTTAACACTTCAATTGATTTTTCTCTTTTCATTGTCATTTTTTTAGTTTATAAATACTTTTACAAAGGTGGTAAATAACTGAACTAAAAGTGTTACATAGTTTTAGATAGATGTTACATGATTTACAGATTCTGTTTGAAGAAAAACAACCACCTAGCTCTCTTGCTTATAAAAATAGGAGGGTATGACTAATATTTAATTTTTTGCTTTTCCACGGTTACTCCTAACGTAGATAAAAAACCTGATTTCAAGTTAATCCACCAGTAATTGAATATGGATTTAGTAGTATTCCGATCTTGCTTTATCTTACGTATCTTAAATACTCCATTATTGGAAGGGTTGGAATTCCTCATCAGCCTATTTCCAATACTGCTCATTATATTTCGGGAGAAACGACTATCCCAATAATCAACTTCTAATAGCTCTATGTTTAATTCAGTATATTCAAATTGCATTTCTCCTTCTGAATGGGTACTCGTTCCTAAAAAACTAAAACGTAAGTTGTCTAATTGTCCACTTTTAATTTTTACTGGCATAAGTTTACTCAACATGGCATTGATTGTTGTCATGTCCATTGGACCAAGGCTTCCTTTTACCCCAAATTGACCAGAATTGGACAACATATCATAACGCATAGAAGTTTTGAGTATTCCCTTACCATAAAATTTAGCTTCAGCTTCAATCAACATATTTCTAGAAAGCAAAAGACTATCTTTAACATTGGTGATGTTGGAGATAGTGGCATTTGCCTCACTAAAAAATAACGCTCCCGCTTCCTTTGCTTGATTGACGAATTCAGTATATTTTATAAACATACTGTTAAACTCCACTGTTCTAATGTAAACGGGTGTTTTAAACTCTCGAAGTAAATCAACCATAATCGCTTTATATTCCTTGTTCTCAGGATAGTTTTTATCTTTAAATACATCAATATTGGGTTGAAACAACTCAATTTGATCGATAAAAATATGTTCATCTATCTGCCTATCGAAACCAATCAACTGAATGGAATCGATAGAAGCACTAACAAAATCGCTCGCTATTTTTTTCTTTAAAGAGAATGTTTTTTTTGAATCAATAGGGTTGATGGTTACTTGTTTTAACGCTATATCGTCAAATTTAGTAAATGCTATCTCTGTTATTGTTAGCTGATGAAACCCATCTGGTAAATAATAGTGAAGTTTAGAAACTTCAAAAGTAATGACTTGTTTAATGATTTTGTCGACACTAAATTCATGCTTACTATTATAGTTGAGGGCTGCAATAATATCAAAGTTAGTGGTTAATTGACCACTTTGCTGGGTATGCTTGTCTGCTAAATGTAGTTTACCTGTTACGCTTGCATTAGAAATCTCCATTTGTTGATTATCTTTTCCATTCTTGTTTTTCATAATTAATGGATAATCTTTCGCATAATAAAATTCTGCTTCTTTCAGAACTATATTCCTGATGAACTTTTCGTCATCAAAAATTATATTTCTCCAACTCTTAACTTCTATTAATATGTCACCTTTAAAGTAACCAACTGTATCAGTTTGGTTAAACAGCAACAGATTAACTCCATTAAGCTTTACCTTACCAGAAATCAAATTTATCTTGAAATCATCAAATGAAAATTGAAAATCATTTTCTATATGCTCGTCAATGCTTTTTTCAATGCGGGCATGCACCATATCCGTTAAATAATACTTTTTAATAATAACCCACGAGATAGTGAGGCAAATTAGTAAAATCAATATAGGCAGCAAAACTCTTTTTGAATATTTCATATGTAGCTATTTACTGTTTTAATTAGGTCATATGGAATATGCCATGTTATCTTCATCACTGGTTATGTGATTTTGCATGTGGCTATTTCATGTTACTTTTTTAAAGTGATAGTAAATGGATATGGTGTATTTCTTTGATGGTAAGAGAATAGTATCCTAATAGCAGCTGGATATTCGCAATAAAGTCTTTACTGAAAATAAATAACCTTTATTTTAACCCTAAAACCTCCCCAAAAGGGAGGCTAGAATTGGATTAATTATTTTTATTTTACTCTTTTATTACCGGATATAATTCTTACCAGTAAAGAGATTAATGCTAATACAAGCAGTATGTGAATAATAGCTCCTACGCTATAGGCAAAAAAACCTACAGCCCAAAAGATGATCATAATTATTGCAACTATATAAAGTAAATTTCCCATAATATTTTGTTTTAAATTGTTTACGTTTTATTTTATCTTGATTGTTGTGTTTGTATCTTATTCCTCTTCGTCTGCTGCTTCAACATTTATTGATTGAGCAATTTCAGAAAGTTTTACATCAGCAACTTTTTCTTCGTTTAATATTTGCTGTAACAAACCTGCAGCATCATTTTCACCTAATGTTTTTGCAAAAGAGCAAAGTGTTCCGTAAGAAGCAATTTCGTAATGCTCTACTTTTTGAGCTGCCGAAATAATTCCTGCATCACGCATTGCACCTTCTTCGCAAGATTCCATTATATCTTCTACTTCTTTAATTAGACCTTCCATTGCATCGCATTTTTTCGCAACTGCTTTTTTGTCTATCGATTCAAAAACCTGTTCTACTTTAGTAACTTGTTCTTCTGTTTCGGCAAGATGGTTTTCTAGTGCATCAATCAATTTTTGAGATGTTGCATTTTTAATCATCTTAGGAATTGCTTTGGCTAATGCTTTTTCAGCCCAATAAATATCTTTCAATTCATCTTCAAATAATTTCATTAGTTGTGATGATTTCATAGGGAAATTTGTTGATTTTTCTTCTGACTTTTTTCCATTTTTAGAAGCAGTCATGGTGTTTGATGTATTATTTTTCATTGTTTTTTAATTTTAAGTGATTAAGAAATTATTGTTTATTGTTTTACTCTAGGTTGATTTGTGTCAATAATTATTAAATAGCTACATTGTAAAGATATTGCTGTTAGGTAAGTAAAGCATTACACAATTCTTGAGAACACTTTCATAATTCACAGATTTCTCTAAAAAAATCAGTCACTCATTTCTTTCATAGCAAGAACAATGAAATTGCTATTTCTCTTTTCTTTTATCTTCCTTCACAATTTTATCAACTGATTTGATATTAATTTCAGCATCAATTGAAGGCTGCAGGGCTTGTATAAAAGCATTTCTTAATAAGATAATTACGGCATACCATGTATTGCTATTGGTGGTATCATCGAATGTTCCTTCCATGGGTATTTTGGTCGCCACTTGTTCTTTTCTAGGGTTACGAAGAATAACTCCAGTCGCACCAACTATACCTTCCCAGACTTTTTGCCAAAAAGAATCATTGCGGTCTTCTATTCCTAAAACATCCAACTCTTTTATAATGGGTTTAACATATCCTATAAACTTTCCTTCTTTAGCAGCTATTTCTGTATAAAGTCCAAGTGTACCTTTACTTACATCAACATTGGCATACGCCTGAAAGAAATCATTGAATTCAGGTAACTGTAAATTTTCTAACACTGCATCCATATCAAATGTGGGTTTATCTTCTAGTGCATTAAGCTTCATATTAAATTGTAGCGTACCCCCGTAAATGTTAGCAGAAGCTTTAACTGTTGATGGCAGAAAAGCCGAATCAATTACAGAAGAAAGGTTTTGTGCTAATACATACGTATTGTTC
>CAMPHX010000166.1 GCA_946886085.1 uncultured Flavobacteriales bacterium
AGTTAACAATTGCTAAAAGAAGCGTTTTAGCTTATATTTGCCAAATATTAATTTTTTATATTAACTGACACATGAAAATTGGCATTATAAAAGAAGGAAAAATCCCTAGCGATGAAAGAGTTCCTATGTCTCCTAAGCAATGTGCTGAAGTGAAAACAACATTTCCTAATGTGGAATTAGTTGTTCAAAAAAGCAATGTAAGAAGGTTTAAGGATGAAGAATATGCTAATGCCGGTATTACTCTTGTTGAAAGTGTTGATGACTGTGATGTGCTGATGGGAGTGAAAGAGGTACCTATTAAAGAATTAATTGCCAATAAAACTTATTTTTATTTTTCTCATACCATAAAAAAACAACCTTACAATAGGGCTTTGTTATTAGAAATGATAAAAAAACATATTAAAATGGTAGATTATGAAACCATTACTGATGTTGAAGGAAGAAGGTTAATAGGTTTTGGAAGGTATGCCGGAGTTGTTGGTTGTTATAATAGCTTTTTTGCTTACGGTAAAAGAGAAAAAGCTTTTGATTTAAAAAGAGCTTATTTGTGCGATGATAGAAAAGAAATGGAAGCAGAGCTTAAAAAAGTGAAACTTCCTAATAATTATAAAATTGTGATAACGGGTGGAGGTAGAGTAGCAGGAGGAATTATTGAAATATTAGACGTTATCGGCATTAAAAAAGTAACTCCAGATGAGTTTTTAAATCAATCATTTAATGAGCCGGTATATACGCAGTTAAATGTTCACGATTATAATAAACGAAAAGACGGAAAAGAATTCGATTCATCAGATTTTTTTAATCATCCATCAGAATTTGAGGGGAATTTTTTCCGATTTGCAAAAGTTGCCAATATGTACATTTCAGGGCATTTTTGGGATGAAGAAGCACCGTTTATTTTTTCTCGTGAGGAGGCAAAATCCCCTGAGTTTAATATAAAAGTGGTTGGAGATATTAGTTGTGATATTAATGGACCTGTTGCCTGTACATTAAGACCATCAACCATAAAAGAACCGCTTTATGGTTATGATCCTCAACAAGAAAAAGAAGTAATGTTTGATAGTACTGATGTCATTACTGTTATGGCGGTTGATAACTTGCCTTGTGAGCTACCTAAAGATGCATCTGCTGATTTTGGTAGAGAATTTATAGACAATGTATTACCGCATTTACTTAATGATGAATTAGGCATTATAAAAAATGCTACCATTTGCGAAAATGGTGATTTAACAGATACTTACGAGTATTTAAGAGACTACGTAGAAGGGGAGTAGAGCTTTTAGTTCATCAAATCTTCAATTTCTTCAGCTTCTAAAGGAATATTTTTCATTAAATCGAAAGGTTGTTTGTCATTGGTTACCACCACATCATTTTCTAAACGAATACCTAAGGCTTCTTGTCTAATGTAAATTCCCGGTTCAACAGTCAGTACCATTCCTGATTCTAACGGTCTGTTTCTGTTTTCTACATCGTGCACATCTAATCCTAAATGGTGAGAAGTGCCGTGCATAAAATATTGTTTGTAAGCCGGATTGTTAGGATCTTGTTTGGCAACATCATGTTTATCGAGCAATCCTAAATAAATTAGTTCGCTTTCCATTATTTTGCCTACTTCCTTGTGGTAATCATCAATTTTAGTTCCCGGAACCAACATAGCTGTAGCAGCTTTCATTACTTTAAGCACCGAATTGTAAACATCTTTTTGTCGGTTGCTGAATTTTCCGCTTACAGGAATACATCTGGTCATATCTGAAGCAAAGTTGCCGTATTCCGCACCAACATCCATTAAGATAACTTCACCTTCTTTGCAAGTAGCTTTATTTTCTACGTAATGTAATACACAAGCATTGTATCCTGAAGCAATTATAGGCTCATAAGCAAAACCTCTGGAACGGTTTCTTAAAAATTCGTGCATGTACTCTGCTTGGATTTCATATTCCGTTACACCGGGTTTAACAAAATCTAATACTCTTCTAAAACCTTTTTCGGTAATATTGCATGCTTGTTGAATCATTTCAATTTCAGTAGCAGACTTGATAGCTCTAACGGATCTCATGATAGGAGCTAACCTTTCGTATTGATGAAGAGGATATTTGGTTTGGCATTGTTTTCTGAATCTATCATCTCTTGTTTCTACTGTATTTACTGCTCTTAAATGCTCATTCTGATTAAGATAAATGGTTGTTGCCTCTGTAGTTAACTGATGGAAAACTTGTTCAAATTGGCTGGTCCAAAAAACAGTTTTTATCCCAGAAAGAGCCGTAGCTTCTTCTTTAGTAAATTTAGCACCCTCCCAAATAGCAATTAGTTCACTGGTTTCTTTAACAAATAGTATTTCTCTATGTGCCGGGTTATTAGCTTCCGGAAATAATACAACTATTGATTCCTCTTGATCAATTCCGGAAACATAAAGTAAATCGTTATTCTGACGAAAAGGCATGGTTCCATCAGCATTGGTTGGCATAATATCGTTTGAATTGAAAACAGCCATAGATGCAGGTTGCATCATCTCTGTTACTCTTTTTCTGTTGTTTATAAATGTTTGCTGATTAAGAGGATTGTATTTCATGTGTTTATATTTTTTATTGTAATAGCAATTATGCTATAGATTACTGTATTTTGTTGATGTATTTAGAGTGTTTTTAATTCTATAGGAAGTTTAACAATATCACTAATATCTTCACCCATAGCTTCCATGTCTTCATCCTCCTCATCATAAAGCCATACTACTTTTACGTTTTTTGATAGTGTTGATTGGTAGTCGGCTAATTTTTTAAGTAAGATATACATACATTCTGTTGAATGTGTATTTAAGTAATCAAGGTAAATTTCTAATGTAATTTCTTTCGGGGATGTAGTTATATAAGCATCTAACCAATTTTCTATAGGTCTATAAAAGTTAATAGGATGTTCAGGAATAGAGCGTCCCCAAATTTTCAGCAAGTTGGTTGTTGCATTAAAATCTATCTTGGGTGTATTAATTGTTCCTTCAATTAGTAAATTATCCATTCCACAAATTTAAATTTAAATCTGAATTTAGAAAAATTCTAAGGTTTTAATTTATCTTTAAATTTCTTTTTAAACTTTTCTACCTTAGGTTTGATAATAGCAGAGCAGTATGGTTGTTCGCCATTTAATTCAAAATAATCTTGATGATAATCTTCGGCAGGATAAAAATTGGTGAAAACTGTTATTTCAGTAACAATAGGATTGCTAAAGGTGTTGGAGCTGTCAAGTTGTTGTTTGTAAGCTTCGGCAATTTGTTTTTGAGCATCGTTGTGATAAAAAACAGCAGAACGGTATTGCGTACCAACATCACCTCCTTGTTTGTTTAAGGTTGTAGGGTCGTGGGTTTGCCAAAAAACTTCCAACAATTCTTCTGTGGCAATAATGTTAGGATTATATATTACCTGGCAAACTTCTGCATGACCTGTTTTTCCGGTGCATACTTCCTTGTAAGAAGGATTTTTTACAGTTCCGCCAGCATATCCTGAAATTACTTTTTCAACTCCTTTTAATTGATCGAATATAGCTTCGACACACCAAAAACATCCGGCACCCAATGTGATGGTGTCTGTTGTGGTAGTATTATTAGTATTTTCTGTAGGTTTATCGTTATTTTTTGCTTCCATATTACAGCTAAATATTGTAAAAATTAATACTAAAGTAAGGGTTGATATGATGGTTGTTAACTTATTCAAAATTAGTTATATCATCTTATTAGTTAAACTTTTTATCTTTTCAAAAGTAGTAGTTGTAACATTAACTAAGGGCAAACGAACTGTATCACCTGTAATTTCTAAAACTTTTAGTGTAGCTTTAATTCCGGCAGGGTTTCCATCGCAAAATAAATAGTTAATAATTTCAAAATGTTGGTAATGCAGTTTTCTGGCATTTGAGATGTTGCCGTTTAACGCTTCTTTTACCATGGTAGAAAATCCTTTAGGAAAAGCATTGGCAATTACAGAAATAACTCCATCTCCACCACTAGCAACAAAAGGTAGGGTAAGAGCATCATCCCCTGAAATTACTAAAAATCCTTCGGGTTTTTGTTGAATAATCTCCATACATTGTTCTAAATTTCCTGAAGCTTCTTTTACGGCTATGATGTTTTTAAAATCATTAGCAAGTCGTAAAGTAGTTGATGCAGTTATATTAGAACTTGTTCTACCCGGAACATTGTATAAAATTATAGGTAAGGGAGATTTTTCAGCTATCGCTTTGTAATGCTGGTAAATTCCTTCTTGGGTTGGTTTGTTGTAATACGGACTAACAGATAAAATGGCATCAACACCAGTAAAATCAGTAGTTGAAAAAGCATCTAGAATAGCTTGTGTATTATTTCCGCCTAAACCAAGTACTATGGGTAATCTGCTGTTGTTTATTTTAACCACAAAAGCTAATACTTGCTTTTTTTCTTCGTTGGTTAAGGTTACAGATTCTCCAGTTGTGCCTTGGACTACTAAGTAATCTACTCCATTTATAATGAGGTATTCTACTAATCTTTCTAAGGCATTGTAATCTATGTTTTTATCT
>CAMPHX010000167.1 GCA_946886085.1 uncultured Flavobacteriales bacterium
GATAAAATCTATACATTTTTAAACAAAATATCACTTTATTCGTACCATTGAACTGAAAAAAAAACATTTTTTTGTCCATTGAGACAACCTATTTTAAAAAAATTAAGACTATAATTGTAGCGTAAATAGCTGATTAAATTATACATTTACAAAAAACTCTGCAACTATGGCAAATAAAATACTTATTCTTTTTTCATGTCTAATTTTAATGATTGGTGTTAAAAGCCAGACAGTAATTTGGACAGAAGACTTTCAAAACAACTGTGCTTCTGCATGTTTGGCAAGTGGTTATGCAGGAACTAATGGAGCTTGGACTATTACAAATATAGGAGCTAATGACCCCGAAGCAAACGAATGGTTTGTTAGTGGAGCAGAATGTGGAAATGCAGCTGGAGCTTGTGGTTCTGCCTGTGCCACTACAGACCCTTCACTACATGTTGGAAATGTCGCGGTTGCTGTGCTAAGTCTTCCTGCTGACAATGGTGCTGCATATAACGCAGGCGGATTATGTGGCTCTTTCTTTTGTGTTCTAACTGACAAAAGAGCTGAATCTCCAACCATAAATTTAACAGGTCAAACAAATATTACCTTAAATTTCAATTATATAGAAAATGGAGATGGAGCTTTAGATGATGCTTCGCTTTGGTATTTTGATGGAGCAACATGGGCATTATTAGATCCTTTAGCAAAACCATCTTTAGGAGCTTGTGCTCCACAAGGTTTATGGACTGCTTTTTCAATTCCTTTACCTGCTTCGGCAAATAACAATGCCAATGTTAAAATTGGTTTTAGATGGGTTAATAATGATGATGGTGTTGGAAATGACCCATCTTTTGCTGTGGACGATATTACCTTAACCATTCCTGCTACAGCCGGACCAAATGCTAACTTTACTACTTCTAGTTCTACAATTTGTGTAGGCGATTCTATTACTTTTACAGATGCTAGTACTACTTCCGGAGCTACAACTTATAGCTGGACTTTTACAACAGGAACTCCCGGAACAGCTAACACCGTAGGGCCACATACGGTAGTTTTTAATACTGCCGGTACGCATAACATTAGTTTAACAGTTACTGATGCTAACGGAACGGATAATATAACATTACCTATTACAGTTAATCCACTCCCGACAGTAACTGCAAATGCTAGTGCAACTTCAATTTGCTCTGGCGATCCCGTAACTTTAACAGGTGGTGGTGCAACTTCTTACACTTGGGACAATGGGGTAACTGATGGTGTAGCTTTTAACCCAACAACTACAACAACCTATACTGTAACAGGTACCGATGGTAATAACTGTAGTAATACTGCTCAAGTTACGGTTGCCGTAAATAACTGCTCTCAACCTACTGCTTCTTTTACCACGTCTGCTAATACCATTTGTGTAGGAGGTTCTATTACTTTTACAGATGCTAGTACTGGTTCTGGTATTACTACTTGGAACTGGACTTTCCCAACAGGAACCCCTGCAACTGCTAATACTCAAGGTCCTCATAACGTAGTTTTCAATACTGCCGGTACTCATAATATTAACCTACAAATTACTGATGCCAATGGAACGCATGACACCACAATAGCTATTACCGTTAATAATTGTGCTCAGCCTACTGCTTCTTTTACTATGTCAGCTGATACTATTTGTACCGGAGATTCTATTACTTTTACAGATGCTAGTACTGGTTCTGGTATTACTTCATGGAACTGGACTTTCCCAACAGGAACTCCTGCAACTGCTAATACTCAAGGACCACATACTGTAGTTTTCAATACTGGTGGTAATCACAATATTAACCTGCAAATTACTGATGCTAATGGTACACATGATACAACTATTGCTATATTTGTTAATAATTGTGCTCAACCCCAAGCTTCTTTTACAACTTCAGCAGATACGATATGTATAGGAAACTCCATTACTTTTACAGATAATAGTACAGGCTCTGGTATAAACACATGGAACTGGACTTTTAATGGAGGAAATCCGCTTATTGCCAATACCCCTGGACCACATACAGTCACTTTTAACAATGCCGGAAGTTTTAATATAACTCTTCAAATAAATTATCCTGGAGGAAGTAGTGATACAACAATAACTATTGTTGTCGATTCTTGTACTCCTCCTATTGCAAATATTGGTATGAACCCTAATAACGGAAAAATTTGTAAAAATGGTTGTGTAGAATTTTCTTATAATGGTTCTGGTGGAACACCAACATCATGGGTTTGGACTTTCGAAGGTGCAGTTCCTGATTCTTCTATTTTAGAAGACCCGGGATTAGTTTGTTGGCCTGATACTATTGGAAAATTTGTAGTTACCCTAGAGGTGACAAATGCTTATGGTACAAGTTCTGTAATAGACACTATAACTGTTAGTGATCCTGCTGTTCTTACTGCTTATTCTGACACAACTATAATTTTTGGAACAAATGTTACACTTACTGCCCAAGCTACAGATACATCTGGAAATATTATAAGCGGAGGAACTTACACTTGGAGTCCAATAAACAATTTAACTTGTGTACTTTGTCAAACCACTACCGTAATTCAACCCACTGATACAGGCATTTATATTGTTGCTTACGAAGCAGAAAATGGTTGTATAGTTTATGATACAGTAACGGTTAATGTTGATATGCAGTTTAATATTGGTGTACCAAGTGCATTTTCGCCAAATAGTGATGGAACTAATGACCTTTTATTAGTTAGAGGTTTAATTGGCATTGAATCATTAACTTTCTCTATTTATAACCGATATGGACAAGAAGTATTTTTTACAAGCGAAAAAACTGAAGGTTGGGATGGAACACATAATGGCAACCCCGTAAACCCAGGAGTTTTTGTTTACTATGTAAAAGCGACTATGTTAGATGGTACTATTCGAGAACTAAAAGGTAATGTTACTTTAATAAGGTAAACTCATTTTACATTTAATTTTATGATTATGAAAAATTTATATATAACTATCATTTTATCTTTATTAGTTAGTGTTCCTTTATTCGGACAGCAAGATGTGCATTTCTCGCAATTTTTTGCTTCTCCTATGACGGTTAATCCCGCTAGTGCAGGTGCATTCAATGGAGATTTAAGAGGTTTATTAAATTACAGAAATCAATGGGCTTCTGTTAGTGAACCTTACACAACCATTGCCGCTTCTTTTGATGTTCCTGTTTTAAAAAAAATGAAAGGAGGAATGTTTGGTTTAGGCTTAAATTTTTATAAAGATGATGCCGGAGTATCAAAATTCTCTAATGTTAAATATAGTTTAGCATTGGCTTACCACCTAGATATTGGTGGGGGAAACAAAAACCATTTTCTTTCTGTTGGTTTCCAAGCTGGAGCAATACAACGTTCTATAAACTATAATAACTTAACTTTTCACGACCAATGGAATGGTGTTTCTTTTGATTCTGATATTCCTACTATTGATCAATTTGGCGGCAATGCTGTAAATGCTTTTGATATGGCAACAGGTATTCATTGG
The DNA here is from genome assembly GCA_946886085.1 of uncultured Flavobacteriales bacterium. Next base: position 3,485 of record CAMPHX010000167.1, read on the forward strand.
TTCTACTCTCCTACCGATTTTACAAGATATTTTGCGGGAGTTTCTTTATTTCACTTAAATGCCCCAAATGTATCTTTTAATAATGAAGATGATCCTTTATTAAGAAAATTCACCATACATGGTGGTGCTGAAATAGGAAGAGGTGGAGGAAATGCTGCTGTTACTACTAATGGATTTTCTGTTCTTCCTAACTTTATTTTTACTCAACAAGGACCAAACAGATATTTTAATTTAGGTGCAGAAGCAAAAATGAGGTTACAAAATGCTTCTAAATTTACCAATCATCAAAACGAAATGTCTATGTCTATTGGACCTTACATGCGTTTTGGAGATGCCCTATATGCAGTAATGAGATTTAATTGGTTAGGTTTTTCGGTTGGTGTAAGTTATGACATTAACATGTCTGACTTAACTGCTGCTACAAGTGGAAATGGAGGTTTTGAGTTAAGTTTAGGATATTATGGAAACTTTAATTCAACTCCTTCCAGAGGACATAGTGTGCGTTTTAAATAGTTTTTAAAACAACTGTCTGACTTCGTTTTTCACAATGCTTATAGCTACATGTGTTGGTGATTTCTCTAATTTCGACATCACTTCAAAAAGTTTTTGTCCAAATTCTACGCCTGTTGCATCACTTGGCAATTGAGAACCTGCAATATTAATAGCTCTGATAATATCTTCTTTCACTTTTTTTACCACATCCCATGTTGATGATGAGATATAAATTTGCTGTGCTAAATTGTGCTCAAACTCTGTTTTAACTGTTACAATTAAATTATCTTGCAATAGTTTAGCACTCATTCCCGGCTTATGAACTCTCAGTACTAAGTTTTCAGGAGAAATCCTTTCCATAAGCAATACAATTCTTTCGTATGCTTGTAAACGCAAAGGAGTAACCACTTTTTGGTTTTCTTTTCTTATTTCATACATATGTTTACGCTGCTCAGCATCCATAAACTTTTTAATTACCAATAAGGTAGCTGCTAACACTACCAACGATGGTAAAATATATTTTAATATGTCTAAAATATCT
>CAMPHX010000168.1 GCA_946886085.1 uncultured Flavobacteriales bacterium
ACTATAAGTACTTCAACTAAGCGTAGAATCTTATATGCTTTTAATATTCTAATGCTTATTAAAAACTAATCCACCAACTGTTTCTGCTTATTTATGGCATCGTAAATTACTTGTTGAATATCTGTTCTAATATTCATTTTTAGCAGCTTTTTATTTTCCGCATCAGGGTGAATTCTGTTCGACATAAATACATAAACTACTTGTTCTACAGGGTCGGCCCAAACGAGTGTTCCTGTAAAACCTGAGTGACCAAAACTATCAAAAGAAACACAATTGCAAGTTGGTCCGCCACCTTCCATCATTGGTTTGTCGAAACCGGCAGCTCTACGGTTGTCGCTTTCATCACAAAACTGACATTTAATATATTCATTTAGCGTTTCCTCGGCAATATATCGTTTACCACCATAAAAACCTTTGTTTAAATACATTTGCATTAATTTACCCATATCGTTGGCATTAGAAAATACGCCTGCATGTCCGCCAACTCCGCCCATCATTGCCGAACCAGGGTCGTGGACATCACCATGAATAAGTTGTTTTCTAAAGACTTTATCATATTCCGTTGGTACAATTCTGTCTAATGGAAATTTTCTTCTTGGAATATATCCCGCAGTGGTCATACCCATTTGTGAATAAACGTCATCCACATATTGAGATAAGGATTTTCCAGATTGTTTTTCAATAATTTTCATCATAAAATAGTAGCCCAAATCGCTGTATCGGTATTCTTTGGTTTTTATAGGTCCTTTTAATATGCGTTGAAAAATAAAATCGGGATATTCCTGATTGATGTAAAGGTTTTTAGCAACTCTGTAAGGATAATAAACAGTAGAATCTTTGCTGTAAATTACAGAATCTAACACACCATTTCTCATGGTTTTAACATAAAATGGAACCCAAGCTTGTAAGCCCGATTGGTGAGCCAAAATTTCTCTTAAATTAAGGTTACCATATTCAGAACTATCAGGGATTAAGTCGGGCAAATAATCGCATAAGTTGAGGTCTAAACTTAGTTTACCTTTATCTTGTAATTGCATTAACCCCAATAACGAAGCAGAAATTTTTGTTACCGAAGCTATATCATAAATAGAATTAATTGTAGTAGGAATAGTATTATCATAAGTATGGTATCCAAATGCTTTGTGGTAAATTACTTTGTTGTTTTTAGCTACAAAAACCTGACAACCAGGATAGGCTTGTTCCAAAATTCCCGATAAAGCAATAGAATCTATGCGATACAAATCTTCAGTACGTAAGCCAACATCTTCAGGCTCGCCATAAGCCAATCTGCCAATAGGACTAATATCAATTCCTGTTCCTGCAACTAAGTTTTCGGAAATACTTACAGGTAATTTTCCGTTGGCACCAATAGCTCCAAAAATAAGTTGAGCAGCTCCACTTTGGGTGTAAGGATTGTTTTGATAAGCCATAATTAATCCGTTAGCATTTTCTGCTTCAGGAAAATCTATTAAGCTGTATGGGTTGGCAAAAACAGTAAGGATGACCTTCGTTTTTTCTTGCAGTTGAGTAATAAATGATTTAGTAATAGAATCAATGTCATATTTTTTCCAAGGATGCTTATCTGATTTGTGTATACCGATAATTACTAAGTTATGTGAGCTAAGGTTTTTTAAGAGTTTCAATGTGTCTTCTTTTTTAGATATATCTTCGGTAGAATAATGGGTAATGTTGGTATATAAATCTAGGGTCTGTTGAAAGTGGTTTTCACCTTCATTGCCAATGCTTAAACTAGCAATATTAAGTGTATCTAAGGTTTTGATTGGTAAAATGTCAGCATCGTTTTTAAGTACAGTTAAAGCGGCATGAAATAGCTTTTTGTTGTGCACTTCGTAGTTTTTTTTGTTTAAATCTGCGTATAGATTTTCAGTGGTAACTTGTTTATTTTTATGAACGCCTGTCCATTCTTTGGCTTTTAATATTTTTAGACAACGGGCAGTAACTTCTTTTTCGGAAATATCTCCATTTTCAATGGCTTTTTTTATTTCAGTAATGGCTGTAGGTACATCACCCGAAAAAAGCAATACATCATTTCCTGCTAATAAGGCTTTTACATCTACCACTCCGGGAGGAAATAAATTGCTAACCCCTTTCATATTCAATGCGTCTGTAAAAATTAATCCTTTAAAACCCAAGGTGTCTTTTAGCAAATGCGTTACCACATTTTTTGATAAGGTAGTAGCAGTTCCTGCTTCTTCTGCGTAAGCGGGAATATCTAAATGAGCCACCATCATGCTCGCTAATTGCTTGTTGATTAATTCTTTAAATGGATAAAGTTCTATGCTGTCCATTCTATTTTTAGAGTGATTAATAACAGGCAGGGCTTTATGAGAATCTTTGTCCGTATCTCCATGTCCGGGAAAATGTTTGGCATTTGCCATTACTTTTACAGCTTGCATTCCTTGCATGTAGGCAATTCCTTTTAGGGCTACATTTTCTTTTTGTTCGCCAAAGGAACGAGCATTAATAATAGGGTTTTTAGGATTAACATTAATATCTACCACAGGAGCAAAGTTTACCTGAATACCCAATCGTTTACATTGTTTGCCAATATCAACCCCCATCTGATAAATTAATTCATTGTTTTGAATAGCTCCCAAGGTCATTTGCCACGGATATTTAATAGTACTGTCCAAACGCATTGCCAAGCCCCATTCTCCATCGATGGAAATTAGTAAGGGCACTTTGCTTTTTTGTTGGTATTGGTTGTAAAGTGTTGCCTCACGGACAGGACCGCCTTGCATAAAAATTAATCCACCAATGTGGTTTTCTGTGATTAGTTTTTCAATTTCAGTAACATGTGTAGCATCTTTGTTAGAATAAGCAGCAACCATTAGCAACTGGCCAATTTTTTCGTCTAACGTTAGTGTTTGGATAAGTGAATCTGCCCAAGGAGTTTCATTAATGATAAATTCTGGCAGCGTATTTTTTGGCTTGGAAACTTCCATAGTCGGCTCAACAAAAGCACTTGAGGCAAGAAATAATAAAAAAGAAAAACTTATGAAACGCTTCATGAAATACAATTAATTGATGTGCCATAAAATTAAGGCTAAAATTGAGCCAATTCCTTATGAGTATAACGTGTTTTTAACAAAAAATTGTTTGTTTAGGGTGGGAGGGATATTAATGAACTAAAATATTACATTTTGTATAATTTCATAATGTTTAAAAAATCTTTATTCAACTAAATAACCTACTTTTGCAGTATATGACATTTAAAGAACTAGAAGTAATAGAGCCTATTCTAAAGGCATTACAAGAAAAAGGATACACTCATCCAACACCAATTCAAGAACAAGCCATTCCTATTTTATTAAAAGGTAAAGATTTATTAGGCTGTGCTCAAACAGGAACGGGAAAAACAGCTGCTTTTGCTATTCCCATTTTACAACAGTTGTATTTAGATAAAACCCGAAACAGAAATCAACGCCAGGTAAAAGCTCTGATAGTAACCCCAACAAGAGAGTTAGCCATACAAATAGCCGATAATTTTACCGAATATGGCGAACATACAGATATTCGCAATACGGTAATTTTTGGAGGGATAAAACAAGGCTCGCAAACTAATGCTTTAAGAAGAGGTGTTGATGTGTTGGTGGCAACACCGGGGCGTTTGTTAGATTTAATGAACCAAGGGTTTATTTCGCTTAAAAATGTAGAATATTTTGTATTGGATGAAGCCGATCAAATGCTAGACATGGGTTTTGTACATGATATTAAAAAACTAATTACCAAGCTTCCTGTAAAACGTCAGTCGTTGTTTTTTTCTGCAACTATGCCTAAAACCATAGTGGAGCTTTCGAGTAAGATTTTAGGAAACTATGAAACCGTTACCGTAAAACCAGAGCAAGCTACTGCCGAAAGAGTAGGTCAAGCCGTTTATTTTGTAAGTAAAGCAGATAAAACCAAGTTGTTGGTACATGTGTTAAAAGAAGAAAATGCAGTTTCTACATTGGTATTTGCAAGAACCAAACACGGAGCCGATAAAGTAGTTAAGGTATTGTCTAAATCGAATATTACAGCCGAAGCCATACATGGAAATAAATCTCAAAATGCAAGGCAACGAGCATTAAGTAATTTTAAAGAAGGAAAAACAAAAGTGTTAATAGCAACAGATATTGCTGCTCGTGGTATTGATATTTCGGAATTAGCATTGGTAATTAATTATGATTTGCCTAATGTGCCAGAAACGTATGTACACCGAATTGGCAGAACAGGAAGAGCAAGTGCCAGTGGAATTTCCATTTCCTTTTGCGATATAGAAGAAAGACCTTATTTAAAAGATATTGAAAAATTAATTAAGCAACAAATTCCTGTGGTTTCTACTCACCCTTATGTAGATGAAAGTAAAGTGGAGTTAGTTCCTACTAAACAACCGCAAAGCAATAACGGACAAAAAGCTAAGCCAAAAAACAACGGCAATAGAAATAATTGGAGAAGGAATAAGCCTAAGAGTAATGCTTAATTTAGCTGTAAAAATTGTTAAAAAAGAAAA
>CAMPHX010000169.1 GCA_946886085.1 uncultured Flavobacteriales bacterium
TCCATGCAGTTTTAATTACGGTGTAAACTTTCACATTAAAAACCACCGCTTTTTTATAGTCGAATCTAATAGTTATTCTATTATTGTCTCCCCCATTTTTAAGGCTTTTAACTCTTCCAATTCTTTAGAGGTGATGCCTTCAATATCTTTGCAATCTAAGCAGGTTAATCCTTGCTCCAACATCACCCATTTTCTACCAACCATTTTCTTGTCGTAGGTGTTGGTAAAATTATCCACATCATAAATTAGCTCTTTGGTAGATTTATCTAAATAAATGCTCTGATAAAGTGGTAAATACACTGTAATTTCTACTTGCTGACCTCTAATCTTATGTTCTTTATTGGTAGCTAAATAATCTGGAAAAAATAGTGTTGAATCGTTAAGCTGATGAACATATTTAATCGCTTTAGCTTTGTTCAACGCATCTTTCGGACTTTTTCCGTGCGAAGAAAAATTAGTGGTTATCATCATGCTATCGTTTTTACTTCTTTCAACAGATAGTTCCACAAATCGCTGATACATCATATCTCCTTCAATAGAAATACTGGTAAATTTATCTTCCAATACGCCTTGTCCCGGCATTTCTGTAATGTTGGTTTTAATTACATAAGTGTTAAAATCAGGCGAAATAATTGCTGTTTTTTCAAACTCTTCTTCGGCAGACATTTCTACAGCTAACCTCGTTCCTACCATAAAGGCTAAAATAGTTCCTACTACCAACAATCCTACAAAAGTTAACCCAACACTGTAGTGAGATCTAACCTTAAACAACATTCTGATAGACAGAAAAATTAACCCTATTACAGGCACACCAATTAATAAAAATACGGCTATAGATGCTAGATAAAATTGATCTTGATTTATAAAAATCAAATTAAAAAAATCTTGCGATGCCATGGAATAAACACCATCATTAGAAATAGAAAATATTGCTGTAGAACCAAAAAGTAGTGCCAATAAAACTACCAACATAAAAGTTCCTACAAACAAGAAAGCAATACCCAACACTTTCCCGAAAATATTGAAAACAGCTGTAAAGAAACTGGCAATTGCCATCACAATATTTTCTAATACTGTTCCTGCTTTTGATGAAAACTTGTTAGTATCAACATTTTGTAGTTTCTCACCTACTTTTTGAGCTTCAGATTCAAAAGCTTTACCAATATTTTTAATGTTGATAGGTTCTCCACGCATTTTTAATTTTTCGGCAGTAGTTTTAGCTTCCGGCATTACTATCCATAAAATAATGTAGGTTAGAATACCAAAACCCATAAAAAATGCAGCAACAAAAAACAATCTGACCCAAACAGTATCTAAGCCAATGTAAGCTCCTAATCCGGAAGCCACACCACCTAAAACTCTATCATCAGGGTCTCTAAAAAGTTTTTTATCCTCTCTTTTTCTGTGCGTTTTCTGAGTAGGTATTTCTTCCTCTTCATCTGTTAAATACTGCTCAGGCTCTCCCATAATGGCGATTACTTTATTTACATCTGCCATTACAATTACCTGGTTTTTATCATTTTGAGCTTCAGCAAAAATTTCTGCCACTCTAGCTTCTATATCAAGCATGATTTCTTCACGCTCTTCAGAATTATTGAAATAGCTTTTAATAGTGCTTAAATAGACTTTAAGTGCTTCATAAGCATCCACTTCTATATGAAAAACTATTCCACTTATGTTTATTGTTAATGTTTGGTTCATGATTTTCGTTTTGAAAGTTTGTTTTTATTTTTTAGTTGGTTTTCTGGTAATTTCTACAGCAGCTACAAGGTCGTCCCAAGTTGTTGCTAATTCTTCTAAGAATTTTTTACCTTTATCAGTAAGTTGATAATACTTTCTGGGTGGTCCTGATGTAGATTCCTCCCAACGATAAGAAAGCAAATCGGCATTTTTTAATCGAGTTAAAAGCGGGTAAAGTGTTCCTTCTACTACTATCAACTTTCCTTGCTTTAGTTGCTCAATTATCTCTGACGGATAAGCTTCTCCGTTGTTGAGAATAGAAAGAATGCAATATTCTAACACTCCCTTTCTCATCTGAGCTTGTGTGTTTTCTATGTTCATATGTTAAACTATTTTAATTTTTATGTTAATGTGGTAAACAATACCTTTTTCAAGTACACAAATATCTTCTCCCAACAATTCTAATTGTTGTTTTACATAAGCCGTAACTTCTTTTTTATTTCCTGAAATGTTTAATACTTCAATTTGGCGGTTGGCATTTATTTTAAAATCTACTTTTACCACTCCACTGTTAGATTGCTTTTTTAAACTTTCCGGCAATTTTAAGTTATTTTCTAATTTATCTTCTAACAAACAACTGTTATTGTCATTCTTGATGGTGGTAGCATTTGTTTTAGTAGTTATTAAGATACTACTCATTAAAAACATGGCTACAATTATTACTTTTTTCATTTTATCTTTTTTTAAATGTTATACAAATTAATTTACATTGCAAAGATATATACAAAAACTAATACTATGCAATACAAAGTAGTATAAAAAATGTTAATTAGCTGATTTACAATGATAATAATTTTAAATGATTTTTTTGAGGGGTAAAAAAAGAGTGTTTTTTGCTACATTTTTCTTCTCTTAAGGTGGAAAATTTTGTCGAAAATCGTGTGTTTTTGATGAAAAGTAATTTTTTTACGTCATTGCGAACGTAGTGAAGCAATCTATATAATCAGAACTAAAAATCAAAAGATTGCTTCGGTTTCCATCACACATCCAAACTCCATAACCTCGCAATGACGATAAGATTATAGGCTTTGTGGCGAAAATTCAACTTATTTAACTCCTAAGTATCATAAGTACTATTTAGTACCACTTAATTAATACTTGTACTTATCTTTCCAATTTTCTTTAAGAAAATTCCTGATGCTACTTTCTTTAGCATTATTGCCCGGTTCGTAAAATCTGGTGTTTTTAATATCATCGGGCAGGTACTCTTGCTGAGCGAAATTCCCTTCATAATTATGCGAATACATATAGTTTTTTCCGTAACCTACTTCTTTCATTAATTTTGTCGGGGCGTTTCTTATATGTAGCGGAACAGACAAATTTCCTGTTTTTTGCACCAATGCTTGAGCTTCATTTATTGCCATATAAGAGGCATTACTTTTAGCTGATGTAGCTAAATAAATAGCTGTCTGCGATAAAATAATTCTTGATTCGGGCATGCCAATTACATTTACTGCCTGAAAACAATTGTTGGCAATTACTAAAGCTGTAGGATTTGCATTTCCAATATCTTCAGAGGATAAAATCAATAACCTTCTCGCAATAAATTTAGGGTCTTCGCCTCCTTCTAACATTCTGGCAAGCCAATAAACCGCTGCATTGGGGTCACTGCCTCTAATAGATTTAATAAAGGCAGAAATAATATCGTAATGTTGGTCGCCAGTTTTATCGTAACGCACTAAATTTTGCTGAATAATGTCCATCACCAAATCGTTCGTTATAGGAGTTTTATCATCAGGCAAACTGTTTACAACAATTTCAAGCGTGTTAAGTAATTTTCTAGCATCTCCTCCCGATAATTGCAACAGCGTTTCGTATTCTTTAATGTTTATCTTTCTTTTTTTGAGGTATTCATCTTGGGTAAGAGCAATGTCTATTAACTCTAACAAATCTTCCTTGGTTTGTTCTTTTAAAATATAAACTTGGCAACGTGATAAAAGTGCTGAAATTACCTCAAAAGAAGGATTTTCTGTTGTTGCTCCAATAAGTGTGATGATGCCTTTTTCTACCGCTCCCAACAAAGAATCTTGCTGTGATTTGCTAAACCTGTGAATCTCATCAATAAACAATATCGGATGATTCGTACCAAAAAACTGTTGCGATTTTGCCTTGTCAATTACTTCTCTTACTGCAGCTACTCCTGAATTAATTGCACTAAGCGTATAAAAAGGTCGTTTGGCATATTGAGCAATAATGTTCGCTAATGTTGTTTTCCCTACTCCGGGTGGTCCCCAAAAAATCATGGAAGGAATAGTTCCCATCTCTATCAGCTTACGCAAGGTACTTCCTTCGGCAACAAGATGCTTTTGTCCCACATAATTCTCAAAAGAATTGGGTCTAAGTCGTTCTGCTAATGGAATAGATGGTTGCAACATTTTTTTAATTTCATTTTTTCTCGCAAAGACGCAGAGACGCTATTTTTTTTTAAAATTGTTCAGTCTTCAGTTCTCAGTCTTCAAACCTCGAACCTCGAACCTTTTATTTTTTATGTCATCTACCTCTGTGCGATGACCTTCAGTCATCTCTTTTAAATTTCGCTCCTTCGGAGCTTAAATTAGTTTTAAATTTTCTCTGACTCACCCCCAAGTTATCTTGCGATAACTTTCCCCCCTCTCTTTAAAGAGAGGGGGTGCAGGGGGAGAGTCCGCAACTATTTTTTTCTAACTTTTTATAAAATTAATTAATCTCTATAATTCAATACTTTCCGGACAATGATCTGAACCATCAACATCCATGTGTATGGT
>CAMPHX010000170.1 GCA_946886085.1 uncultured Flavobacteriales bacterium
CTTTTGATAATGCTACATAATTTAACATAGTAATTTGATTCATAGGCAATAAATTGTTTTAGGTTTTATTTACACACTTAACGATACATTTTTTTAAATATTGTAGTACTCAATAAAATTATTTTGGAAACAAATGCTTTCGTATCTTTGCAAAAAATAACTACATGTATCACTTCCTCATAAAACCCTTACTGTTCTTAATGTCACCCGAAAAAGCACATTATTTTGCCACGGGTTGTTTAACTTTTTTTTCCAACATACCCGGAGGTGCAGCTTTATTAAGAGCACTTTTTGAAATGAAAAACAAAAAACTAGAACGCCATTTATTCGGATTAACATTTAAAAACCCCGTTGGCCTAGCTGCTGGCTTCGATAAAGATGCTCGGTGGTTTAACGAACTGGCTAATTTAGGCTTTGGTTTTATAGAAATAGGCACACTTACCCCAAAAGGTCAAATTGGCAACCCCAAACCTCGTTTATTTAGAATTACGGAGGATGAAGGTCTAATCAACCGAATGGGATTTAACAACCTAGGGGCAGAAGATGCTATTAAACGATTAAAAAACAGGAAAACTGACATTGTTATTGGTGGTAATATCGGAAAAAATACAGCTACATCCAATGATGATGCATTAGACGATTATTTATTTAATTTCAACACCTTACACAATTATGTAGATTATTTTGTGGTAAATGTAAGCTGTCCGAACATTAAAGACTTAACCAAATTACAAGACACCCCTTTTCTATTGAATTTATTGGGAGAACTTAAAAAAATCAATCAGACCAAAACAAAGCTTAAACCTATTTTATTAAAAATTGCTCCCGATTTAAACAACTCTCAGCTAGATGAAGTGATTGAGATTGTAGCCCAAACCAAAATTGATGGCATTATAGCTACCAACACTACTACCTCCAGAGAGAATTTAAAAACTTCACCAAAAGAAATTGAAGCCATTGCCAATGGCGGGTTAAGCGGAAAAGCATTAAAAGAACGCTCTACAGAAGTAATTCACTACTTAGCCGAAAAATCTAACAAAGCGTTTCCTATTATTGGTGTGGGAGGAATACATTCTGCAGCAGATGCTTTAGAAAAAATAGAAGCCGGAGCTGATTTAGTTCAGATTTATACCGGATTTATTTATGAAGGACCGGGATTGATTAAAGCAATAAATAAAAAGATATTAGAGAATGGTTAAACTAATTGAATGTCCGAGAGATGCTATGCAAGGTTTGCATGATTTCATTCCTACAGCTACAAAAGTAGCTTATATCAATCAACTATTAAAAGTAGGTTTTGATACCATTGATTTTGGAAGTTTTGTTTCTCCAAAAGCCATTCCTCAGTTAAAAGATACTGCGGAAGTACTTTCTAAACTTGATTTGTCAGCTACAACAAGTAAATTATTAGCCATTATTGCCAATACACGTGGTGCAAATGATGCCGTTCTATTTGAAGAAATAGATTACTTGGGCTTTCCATTTTCTATATCAGAAACCTTTCAACAACGTAATACCAATTCTAGCATTTTGCAATCACTAAAAACCGTTGAAGAAATTCAATCACTTTCTGTAAAACACAACAAAAAGTTGGTGGTTTATATTTCTATGGCTTTTGGAAATCCTTATGGCGATGAATGGAACAGTGACATTGTAATTTATTGGACAAAAAAGTTAGCCGATTTAGGCATCGAAATAATCGCATTGAGCGATACTATTGGCGTTTCCAATAAAGAAAATATCAGTTACCTGTTCAGCAACATTATTCCTGAATTTAAAACGGTAGAAATTGGAGCTCACCTCCACACTACTCCAGACACTTGGAAAGAAAAAATTGTTGCTGCTTATGAAAACGGTTGCCGAAGATTTGATGGAGCTATTAAAGGTTTTGGAGGTTGTCCTATGGCTACCGACAAACTTACCGGAAACATGCCTACAGAAAATTTAGTGCATTATTTTAACGAAATAAACGTTGATAACGGCATTAACACCACTGAATTTGAGAAAAGCTTACTAGCAGCTAATAACGTATTTTTGTAAATAGTTAATTGTTATCTGTTGACTTCGATCTTCTGACTTCTACTTAAACATCTCATTAGCTTTCACCCACAACGGATCATCTGATGGCACTGGAGCAACTACTTCCATTTGTTCTTTACGAACAGGATGTAAAAAACTAATTTTTCTTGCATGTAAACTAATTGAAGCATCTTTATTAGAACGGTTAAATCCGTATTTTAAATCTCCTTTAATTGGACAACCCATTTCCGATAATTGCACTCTAATTTGATGATGTCTGCCAGTTTTCGGTAAAATCTCCAACAAAAAATAGTTATCAAAATCAAAAATTATTTTATACGTTAATTCGGCAACTTTAGCCCCCTGAAACATGGTTTCCTGAGCGAAAGATTTATTCTTAGCTTCATTCTTTTTTAAGTAATTAACCAACTTGCCTTCTTTATTTTTTGGTGGATTTTTAACTATTGCCCAATACGTCTTTTGAATTTCCTTATCCTGAAACATTTTATTCAACCTCATTAAAGATTTACTTGTTTTCGCAAAGATTACAATTCCGCTGGTAGGTCGGTCAATTCTATGTGGAGTACCAATAAAAACATCGCCAGGTTTGTTATATTTTTGTTTAACGTAGCGTTTCACCTTTTCGCTCATAGGCTCATCGCCTGTTTTGTCGCCTTGCACAATTTCTCCCGAGCGTTTGTTTACAATAATAAGGTGATTGTCTTCAAAAAGAATGTCTAAATCTACGTTGGATTTCATTAAAATAAGTAATGATTAAAGGTGCAAAGCTACGGAGTATTTTAAACAACTTTATTCCAAAAGGATAATATTTTGATCCAGCTCTTCTTTGTATAAATTTCTGTCTTTAATCCACAGTTTCTTTTCTATGGTTTTTCCCGTATTATCGGCAATTTTTAAGACATATTTATTGGGAGGTAAAATCATGATATAACTTCCTTTGTTCTGATTCACTTCAAAAATACCTTGTAAATCGCCACCATCTTCTTTAAAGGCTTCTATTTGCATGGAATAATTTACCAAAGTAGAATCTCCATTGTAAACCATTCCTTTTACGGTGGTTAGTTGGGTTTCTTCATCTTTTAATTCAACTCTGTAAATGTCTAAATCTCCTTCAGAATCACTCCTATAAGCTGACAAGTAAACAAATTGTTTATTTTCGGAAAAACAGATACTTGTATTATCGTCCGGAGTGTTTAGCGGATAACCAATGTTTAAAGGTTTCGACCATGTTTGTGTTTCTTCATCAAAAGTAGATTTAAAAATATCATAACCACCTATACTGATATGTCCTTCCGATGCAAAATATAAGGTTTTGCCTTCATCAATTAAGTAAGGATTAATTTCATTCAAATTGGTATTAATATTTTCTCCCATATTAGATGGATTTCCCCATTTTCCGTTGGGAAGTTTTTTAACAAAATAAAGGTCTGAGGCACCAAAACCATCTTTTTTCTCACTTGAAAAAACCATCAATTGACCATCGTTAGAAATAGTGGCACTAAGTTGTTTGGAGCTTTTATCATTAATTAATTTGTTATCAATTTTTTTGGCTTTTGTATAAGAGCGTTTTCCCATTTCTGCCATGTACAAAGTATTTTTTTCTTTAGGATTGTCCACATAATAAAACACATAATTGCCATTTTCAGAAATCCCTGCAACTTGCTCATTACCATAAGAATTAGGATAATTAATTGAACGCGTTTTAGACCATTTTCCACTTCTAAAAGTTGATCCGTAAATGTCTGCTGTGTAATACCCTTCTAAATCATAAATTCTACCGGTTGTTCCTTCTCTTCTGGTGGTAAACATCAATTGGTATTCGTTTGGAGTTACTATTGGAAAGTATTCTTTTCCCTTTGAATTAACATATTTACCTAAGTTTTCAAAAGTGGTATTTACTGGAAACTTAACCAACTGCTTGGCATTGTTGCACATGTTTATTCTTCTGCGACTTTTTTCAGCTAGCTCTGAATTAGCATCATTTTCAATATATTTCTCAAACATTTTAATGGCTAAATCGTACCTATTGGTTAAATGGTAACCTTTTCCTAAGTAATACCATACTTCGTTGGAGACATCAGACTTTTTAGAAACTTGTTCTAACATCTTAATTCCATCTTCCCATTCGTAAGAATTAAGCAAACTCACACCAAATCTGAACTTAAATTCCGTATTGTTTTGGTTCTTTTTATACAATTCTCTGTAAAGCTCTTTGGCTTTCATAAAATTGCCATTGCTATACATTTTATTAGCATTATCGGGCAATTCATAATGTAATTTCTGACCCAATAAAGCTTGTGTTATTAAAGCACTTAGTAATAAAATAGTTAGTTTCATTTTCATGGTGGAAAAATAGTAATAATATTTAAAAAAATGTTATAAATTTTTATTTTAGTTTATCCTCCCTCCTGTTT
>CAMPHX010000171.1 GCA_946886085.1 uncultured Flavobacteriales bacterium
TGCTAGTATAATTGAAATAACTACCCCTTTAACAAATTGGTCAACATTACAAACTCTTCCACCGAAAGTTGCTCGGGACGTTTGTCTAAAATGGGGTGTTGTTTGGTTTCTTCGTTCAAAAAAACTTTTACTGAATTTCGCATGGTTTTTCTGCGTTGGTTAAAAGCCGTTTTTACTACTACTTTAAAGAAAACCTCATCACAATCCAGTTTTTCGGTACTGTTTCTTGTTAATCGGATAACTGCAGACTTTACTTTTGGTGGAGGGTCAAAAACATGTTCATCTACTGTAAATAAATATTCAATATCGTAATAAGCTTGAAGTAATACACTAGTAATGCCATAGGTTTTATTGCCGGGCTTGGCGGCAACTCTTTCGGCTACCTCCTTCTGAAACATACCCACTAACTCAGGTACTTGGTGGCGATATTCATACACTTTAAATAAAATTTGTGTGGAAATATTGTAAGGGAAATTGCCAATTACCGCAAAAGGTTTATTATTTACAATTTCATTCAAATCTATTTTTAAAAAATCGCCATAAATAATGTTGCCCTTCAACACAGGAAACTTTTCTACTAAAAAAGCAATAGATTCTCTATCCACATCTATAGGGAAAGTAGTATAGTTTTTTTGTTGAATTAAAAATTGGGTTAGTACGCCCATTCCCGGACCAATTTCTAAAACAGTATCGTATTTATCTGTTTGAACAAGACTGTTTACAATAGCCTCAGCAATAGATAAATCTTTAAGAAAATGTTGTCCTAAGTGTTTTTTGGCTCTAACGGGTTGCAATAATTTTTAGTTTTGTAGGTTAATGTGTTTATGTACTTTTGGCAAAAGTAATCATATCTGTTACTATATGCGATTTTTTTATCTTTTCATCTTATTAATTACTCTCCAATCTGTTTTTGGATTTGATGTAAATCACTATGCTAAAAGCAATGTTACCAACATCAATATATTTAATAGAAGTACCATTCACAAAGATCAATTGCTTATTGAAATGCCTTTTTCCAAAGAAATTATTTTAAACAAAGAGCAAAAGAAACAGCTTCAAGAAAGAGTTGTAATTAAAATTCAACTGATTTATACGCAATACAGAACATCAGAAAAATTCAACCAAATTGAACTGAACAAAAAACGCTTATTGGAACTTAAAAAATTAGTCCCCGAAGTATTTGATTTTCCGGTGTGGGAATATGAGCTTATTAGTCAAACCGATGGAAACTCTAGAGAAGAATGCACTAACATGTTTCATGGTTTTGTGGTTACTTTTCGTCCTAATGCTACTTCAGAATTTATAGCTGAGGAAAGTGACTACATTAACACTTTACTAACTAATTTTTCTAAAAAAGATTCGCTGGAAAACGATACAACCCCAAAACCATTTCATATAAAAACCCGATGGGAAGACAAATATGTTTACGATACTATTTGGGGTGAAAAAATAGAAATAGATTTATACCCTCCACTTCCACCTAATCCTTATTTATCAAGTTTACACAAAGATTCTACTGTGTTAAATGCATTTAAGCGGATAGCTAATGCACAAGATTTTATTATTGTAACCGATGCTACAGGAAGTATGATGCCGTTTTATAGTCAGGTAATAATTTGGTTAAAAGAGCAAACCGCTAATGTAAATGCAAAAGGGTGTTTGTTTTTTAATGATGGCGATGCAAAAAGTTCTGATAAGAAATTGCCCTTAGAAACAGGAGGAATTTATGTTGCTAAAAGTTTGCAAAATGAAGAAATTAATAAATCACTTAACAAGTGTACTTCTGGTGGCAGTGGAGGTGGAGAAGCGAAAGAAAATGATGTAGAAGCAATGTTGTTGGGACTAAAGTATTTTCCTGAAGCTAAAAGCATAGTACTTATTGCAGATAATTATGAAAAAATGAGAGATTATAAGTTTATTAATAAAATAACCGTTCCAGTGCAAGTATTTCTTTGTGGAGCAAAAAATTTTGTCAATACTCAATATCTAGATTTGGCAAGGATTACCAAAGGCTCTGTTCATGTTGAGCATGAAGAAATTAACAATTTACATCTCCTCCAAGAAAACGATATTATTACTATAAATAACAGAGATTACATGCTGAAAAATGGCGTGTTTAATTATTATTATGCAGAAAAAGAGGTGCTTTAAATCCTCTGTTTTAACGCTTCGTACATAATTACCGCAGCAGCTACAGAAACATTTAACGAAGCTATTTCATTCACCATAGGAATTTTAGCTTTAGCATCAGCAGCTTTTAGCAATTGGTTGGCAATTCCGGTTTCTTCATTACCCATTATTATTGCGGATGGTCCTGTAAAATCAACCTTATAAATGGTATCATTGGTTTTTTCGGTACATGCTACCACTTGTAATCCGCTTGCTTGTAAAAACAATACCGTATCTGTTAAGTTATCTACCTTACAAACAGGAATGTAATTTAAAGCTCCAGCTGAGGTTTTCATGGCATCAGCATTAATTTGTGCCGATTCTCTTTTAGGAATTACAATGGCATCCACCCCAACACAGTGTGCCGTTCTGGCAATAGCACCTAAATTTCTTACATCAGTTATTCTATCAAGGATTAAGATTAAAGGTGTTTTCCCATTCTCGAAAAAAGTAGGTACTAATTGTTCTATATCACAAAATGGAATAGGTGAAATAAAAGCAATTACACCTTGATGATTGCCTTTTACGTGCTTATTTAGTTTAAAAATAGGCACATGAGAAAAAGGAACATTGTGTTGTTTAATAGCTTTACGCAATTCTGTTATTCCTGATCCTTTTATATCTTGTTGAATATAAAGCTTGTCTATTTCTTTTCCTGAAATAATTGCTTCAATAACAGGATGGATTCCGAAAATTAAATGTTCCTCTTTGTTCATGCGGTAAAATTAACTCATTTTTTGTTATGCATAACGATTATGTTTCAAACCTTAATTCCCATTACTAAAATATCGTCCACCTGAGGTTCTTCTTGTCTCCAGTTGAGCAACACATATTGCAAATAAGCTTCTTGTTCTTCCATTTCCATTGTTTGAGCAGCTAACAACAGTTCTTTAAACTGTTTTCTGTTAAATTTTTTCTTTCGCTCGCCTCCAAACTGATCACAATAACCATCTGTAAAATAATAAAAAACATCATTTTGCTGCATAGATATGGTTTGAGTAACAAACTTTTTTTCTACATCAGCATAAAAACCGATTGGGTAGCGATTTGCTTCCAACTCAATTATATTTCCTTCTCTCACCAACAATAACGGACGAAAAGCTCCTGAGTATGAAAAGGTTTGTCCTGCAAAATCATACACACCAAGGGCTACATCCATTCCATCATTTGTTACTGCATTTGGTGAGTTTTTATTTAAAGCCAAAAACAATTCTTCATCTAACGCATATAAAATTTCCGCAGGGTCTTCCAAACCTTTTTTAATGATTACTTCTTTTAAAATTCCATTGGCAATAAAACTCATTAACGCACCTGGAACTCCGTGTCCGGTACAATCTACAGCCACCACTATAGCCTTATTTTCTTTTTGATAAAAAAAATAATAATCGCCACTCACCACATCTTTTGGTTGATACAAAACAAAAGCATCCTGAAAAGTGTTTTTTATTTTTTGCACATCAGGCAAAATGGCTTCTTGAATTCTTCCGGCATATTGAATACTATCCAACATATCTTTATTGTGTTGCAACAATTCAACATTTTTTTCGAGTAATTCCTGTTCTGTTTTTTTTCTATCTGTAATGTTGTGCCCTATTCCAACCAGTTTATTATCATTGCTTTTAGAAATATTCCACAGCACCCAGCAATCTCCACCTGTTGCTGTTTTTAACAAGCGTTCATAAGGAATCGTTTCTATTAAAGATTCTTGTTGAAGCTGTTTTAAAGCCAATGATTTAATGCTCAACCTTTCTTCAGCATCATCACGGGTTAAATTCCACCAGCCTTCTCCTAATAGTTGTTCGGGTTCAAAACCTAAAATTCTTTTTGCTGATGGACTAACATATTCCACACTTCCTGATTGATTTACTACAACTATTAAGCTATTTAACTTTTCTAATATAGTGTCTGTTATTAACGACATAACGAATATAATTTTTGGTCGAAAACCGACCGGGTAAATAAAAAAATAAAAATTGATTGTTGTTTTTTGCTCTAAAGCAAAGTGGTATTACCTATTAATTGTCCAGGGATGGATATTTGAAATAATAGGCATACAATGACACATTCGTCCCCAATAAGTTGGAGAATAAACATACCTGTTAGCGATATTTAATTGTGTCTTCATAAGAATTTCAAGCGGCAAAACTAATATTATTTTGCTATATAACAAGTATTAAAATTATATTTTATGTTGTTTTTTGAAATTTAGAAAAAATCTAACTTTAAACTTTCTATTTTACCAAATGTCATGACTTTTATAGCCACAGAAAT
>CAMPHX010000172.1 GCA_946886085.1 uncultured Flavobacteriales bacterium
GAAGTAGATTGGAATTTGTTTGCAGCATCAGTAACACATAAATTTAGTGCAAATACCAAACTGAAAACACAATTTTTTGGATTGCATGCCTCAAGAAAAGCTCTTGGTATTTTGGGTAACATCAGTCGCCCAGACTTTGAAGGAGATCCAAGAGATTTAATTATCGGTGAATTTCAAAATTTTGGAAATGAAACAAGGTTATTAAATGTTTATTCAGTAAAAAATAATCAATGGGCTTTTGTTGTTGGAGGAAGATATTATCAAGGGTTAAATAAAAGTCGACAAGGAAATGCAGATACTACTTCAATGCCCAATTTTACTTATGTAAATCCTGATAATTTAGAGGGTTCAGACTATCGTTTTCCAAGTAGAAATTATGCCGCTTTTGCAGAACATATTTTCAGATTTAAAAATCTAAGTATTACTCCAGGAGTTAGGTTTGAATACATCAATACTAATGCAAATGGTACTTTTAGAGAAGTTGTTTACGATTTAGCAAACAACCCTATTTTTGATACTACTTTTACTGAAAACAGAAGCAGTACTCGTTCTTTTGTTATTGGTGGAATCGGCTTAAATTACAAGATTAAAAACACGGTTGATATCTATTCTAACTTTACACAAAATTACAGAAGTATCAATTTTGCAGATATGCAAATTGTAAACAGAAATTTTAGAATAGACCCTGATTTAAAAGATGAGACAGGCTATAATTTTGATGTTGGAGTAAGAGGAATGGTATCTAAAAAATTAAGCTTTGATGTTTCGGGCTTTGTTTTACTGTATGATAATAGAATAGGAAGTATTGATAAAATTGACGAAAGTACGTTTATACCGTACAGGTATAGAACCAACATTTCCGAAGCGGTCATAAAAGGAGTAGAATCCACGATTGAAGTTGATTTCTGGAAACTGGCTTTTTCTGATACTTCTAAAATATCATTAACAACCTTTGTTAACTTTTCACTAATAGACGCAAGATATGTTAACTCTCAAAGTGCTGCATTAAATAATAAGTTAGTAGAGTTTGTTCCTCCAATTAATTTTAAAACAGGCGTCACTTTTGGAACAAAAAACTTTGCAATCAGTTATCAATATACTTATGTACAAGAACATTATACAGATGCAACCAACGCAGGAAAAGCCGCTGATGGAAGCCTTGTTTTTATTCCAACAGCCATTATAGGGACAATTCCATCCTATTCAGTTATGGATTTATCTTTACGCTATACCTATGAGGTATTTCAATTTGAATTTGGAGTGAATAATCTTACAAATAAGTTGTATTTTACTCGTAGAGCAACAGGATACCCGGGACCAGGAATTATTCCTTCTCCCGTAAGAAATTATTACTTTACATTACAAATGAGAATATAATTAACTTTGAGGAATAAGTCATTTAGTTTTTATGTATAAATTCGTTATCATACTTCATGTGCTAGCCGCAACTATTTGGGTGGGAGGACACTTGTTTCTGGCAGTAATATTATTACCAAATATTCTAAAAAATAAAGATTTTAAAGGGTTATTAGATTTTGAAAGAAAATTTGAAAAAATTGGTATTCCTGCTTTATTAGTTCAAGTTATAACAGGTTTTTATCTGGCCTATCATCTTTTACCTGATGTTAAAAGTTGGTTTTTGTTTGAGGGGCATTTAGCAACACATATTGGAATTAAAATATTTTTATTATTAGCAACGATAATGCTTGCTCTAAATGCTAATTTTAGGCTAATACCTCATATCGAAAAAGGAAATAACTTAAAAATAATGGCTGTACATATTATGTTAGTTACTTTATTCTCACTACTTTTTTTAATTGTAGGAATGAGCGTTAGATTAGATGTTATCTAGCACAATAACAAAGATTTGAAAGGACAAAAAATAGTTGTTATTATTTTTTTACTAATACTAATATTTTCTTACATTTGCAGCCCTTAAAAAACGACTGAATTTTATGTCTGAAGCAAAAGTAAAATTATTTGCCGGTAGAGCATCAATGGAATTAGCTAACAAAATAGCTGATTCTTATGGTATTCCATTGGGCAATGTTATTATCAATACTTTTAGTGATGGTGAATTTCAACCATCATTTGAAGAATCGGTAAGAGGCTCAGATGTGTTTATAATTCAATCAACTTTTCCACCTGCCGATAATTTAATGGAACTTTTAATGATGATAGATGCTGCAAAAAGAGCATCTGCTAGAAGAATAGTTGCCATTATTCCTTACTTTGGATTAGCTCGTCAGGATAGAAAAGACAAACCAAGAGTACCAATAGGGGCAAAATTGGTAGCTAATATGCTAGCTGCTGCCGGAGTTACTCGAATTATGACTATGGATTTACATGCAGATCAAATTCAAGGTTTCTTTGAAGTACCTGTTGATCATCTTTTTGCATCTACTATATTTATACCCTATATAAAAAGCCTGAATTTAGAAAACTTAACCATGGCTTCTCCTGATATGGGAGGAACTAAAAGAGCCAATGCTTATGCTAAATTTTTACAAGCTGAGGTAGCTGTTTGTTACAAGCAAAGAAAAAAAGCCAATGTTATAGAAGATATGTTCTTAATTGGTGATGTTGAAGGAAAAGACGTAATTATAATTGACGATATGGTGGATACCGCAGGAACTTTAGTAAAAGCTGCTGCTATTATGAAAGAAAAAGGAGCATTAAGCGTAAGAGCTATTGCTACTCATCCAATATTGTCCGGAGAAGCTTACGAAAGAATTGAAAATTCAGAACTTACAGAGTTAATTGTTACTGATTCTATTCCATTGTCTCAACAAAGTAGTAAAATAAAAGTTTTATCAGTAGCAGATTTATTTTCTCATATTATTAAAAAAGTATTTAATCACGAATCGATTAGTGAATCATTCATTTACTAATCTAAAACCAATAAATAATGAAAACGATAGCAATAAGTGCAGTTAAAAGAACAGAAGTAGGTGCTTCAAACGCTAAGCAGGTTAGAAAGGAAGGAAATATTCCATGTAACCTTTACGGAGGAGAAGAAAATGTAAATTTCTTTGTAAACGAAATAGAATTCAATAAAATTATAAATTCACCAAATGTTTACTTTGTGAACCTTGATATTGAAGGTAAAAAAGTAAAAGCTATTATTAAAGAAGTTCAGTTTCATCCGGTATCTGACCAAACGTTACATGTAGATTTCTTAGAAGTTTCAGAAGACACTCCTGTAAACGTAGTGTTACCAATTCAAACAACAGGAGTTTCTAAAGGAATTCTTGCCGGTGGTAAATTAAGAGTTGTTACCAGAAGATTAAAAGTAAGAGCTTTAGCAAAAGATTTACCAGAATTTATTTCAGTAGATATTACTAAATTAAAAATCGGACAATCAGTTAAAGTTGGCGAATTATCAGTTCCTGGATTAACTTTTTTAGATGCCGCTAATGCTGTTGTTGTTGCTGTTAAAACAAGTAGAGCTGCTGCTTCTGCTGCATCTCAAGATGATGAAGAAGAAGAAACAGCTGAAGTAGCAACTACAGAAGCAACTGCTGAAGCAGAAGCAACTCCTGCTGAATAATAATAGTATATAAATTATGAAGTATTTAATAGTAGGATTGGGCAATATTGGCTCTGAATACGAAAATACGAGACATAATATAGGTTTTAAAATAGTGGATGCCTTAGCAAAGGCGTCCACTATTTTTTTTGAACCTAATAAATTGGGAGATACCGCCACCTTAAAGTATAAAGGAAGAACATTTATTTTGTTAAAACCTTCTACTTACATGAATCTAAGTGGAAAAGCAGTAAACTATTATCTTCAACAAGAAAAAATAAAACAAGAAAATTTATTGGTAATTACCGATGATATTGCTATTCCTTTTGGTACACTCAGGTTGAAAGGTAAGGGCAGTGATGGTGGACATAATGGACTTAAAAGTATTATTCAGGTATTAGGGAATCAAGATTTTGCTCGATTACGTTTTGGCGTAGGAAGTGATTTTGTAAAAGGTAAACAAATTAACCATGTTTTAGGAGAGTTTGCTCCAGAAGAACAAGCTCAACTTGAAGAGAGACTAGAAAAAACTACAGCACTTATTAAAGCATTTGGTACAATAGGCTTAGGGAGAACTATGAGTGAGTTTAATAATAAATAATGTATATTTGCTGTAAATTCTTTTCGTTTTGAAAAAGACATTAAGCATATCCCTTTTAATAATTATTGCAATAGCAACCATATTTCCTTTTGCTTATCTCAAAATGGAACGCAAAGCCATTAAAAAAGCCATTAAACATAAAATTATTGCCGGAATTGAAAAAGAAGAATTGGTGTTATTGGTTTTTCATAAAGATGAGGTTGACCAACAAGTAAAATGGAAACACAGCAAAGAATTCCAATACAAAGGAGAAATGTATGATATTGTTGAAAAAGAAATTATAGGTAATGAAATATATTAT
>CAMPHX010000173.1 GCA_946886085.1 uncultured Flavobacteriales bacterium
TGTTTATACTGGGTTTTATAGTTTTTTAAAAACTATTCTTAAAAAATCTTTTTGGCCAATCGTAATCTTCATTGTAGCTATTTTAGGCATCCATTTTTTTGTAATGAACATCAATGATATTTTAGAGTTGATGATTTCTTCTTTTCCAACAGCAGGAATTTTAAGTGTTTTCTTAATTAGCGAATCTATATTGGGCTTAATACCTCCTGAAATTTTTATTGCCTGGGCAGCAAAAACAGATTCTTCTTGGTTTTATTTAGGTCTATTATCTATTGCTTCTTACTTAGGTGGAGTAATATCCTATTTTTCTGGAAGAACATTTGCCTATTTTCCTTCTGTATATGAATTTTTAGAGGTAAAAATGGCAAAACATGTTAGCAACATGAGAAAATGGGGCGGCTTATTGATTATTGCCGGTGCTTTATTACCCGTACCTTTTGCCATCACCAGTGTTGCTGCTGGAATTATTAAATACCCTTTACCAAGCTATCTTGCTTACGGTCTTTTAAGGTTTATACGTTTTGCCATCTACGGCTGGATGATTTTCGGAGCCATCAACTAATTACTATTTCCTAGTTATAAATTTTGTTAAAAGCCATTGGTTTCTTTATAAATCTTCTATATTTGTTCAATCATTTAATTTAATAAATTCATCATTCCATGGAAATTAGTATCCCTGCATTTATTGTTCTATCATTAATCTATTTTATTGCGACTCATATTGGGTTCTATAAAATTTTCGAAAAAATCGGTATTGAAGGATGGAAAGCGTTAGTTCCCTTCTACTCTACTTACATTGCTTGTAAAACCATCAAGAAATCTTGGTTATGGATTATTACTTACTATATTCCGTTTTTAGGTTTTGTAGTTTGGATGGGAATTATTGTTGAACTGATGAAATTGTTAGGAAAAACTTCTTTTAAAGAACATTTTTTAGGTGTTGTTTTTGCCCCAATTTATTTACCTTATATTGGGTTTAAAGAAGATGTTAAATTTATTGGTTATGAAGAGGCTGCTAAATATAAGAAATCTACTTCTAGAGAATGGACTGATGCTATTGTCTTTGCTGTTGTTGCCGCTACGCTTATAAGAGGCATTTATTTAGAGGCTTTTACCATTCCTACTTCATCTATGGAGCAAAAGCTATTACGTGGAGATTTTCTTTTTGTAAATAAATTAGCTTACGGAGCAAGAATTCCAATGACTCCTTTAGCAGTTCCTTTTACACACCATAGTTTCCCTGAATGGATTCCTTTAGTTGGTGGTAAAAAATCTTTTAATGAATTAATTAGTTTTCCTTACACTAAATTACCCGAAATGGGAGCTATTGAACGTAACGATTGTGTAGTGTTTAATTTTCCTGCGGGAGATACGGTTGCTTTAGAAGCTCAAGATAGAGTTTATGACCAATTAGTAAGAGATATGGGAAGAACGCAAGTTTGGAATAAATATACCATTACATATCGACCAATTGACAAAAGAGAGAATTACATTAAACGTTGTGTAGGATTACCCGGTGATAAAATTGAAATTATTGACGGAGTGCTAAAAGTTAATGGAGAAACTGCTTATCAAGATCCTGGTGTGCAACATCGATACATTGTGCATACGAAAGATTATGAATTGTCTAAAAAAGTATTATTAGATAAAAAAATCAATTATGAATTTCCTGTTCAGGAATATATGAACCCAGAAACAGGAGCTATAAATATAGTAGATTTTTGGAGAAGTAAAGACAAAACCATTTATAACTTAACCATGACAGAGGAAGCAAGAAAAAAATTACAACAGTTTCCTAATGTGGTGAATATTGAACAAATTATAGATAAAAAAGATTCAACCACTTATGCAGATTTATCTGTTTTCCCAAACTCTGCTTTATACAATTGGACAGTAGATAATTTTGGTCCGCTTACTATTCCTAAAAAAGGTGTAACTGTAGAATTAAACGAAAAGACATTACCTATTTACAAAGTACTTATAACTCGTTATGAATTAAATGATTTACAAGTTAAGAGCAATAAAATCTTTATTAATGGTGAAGAAACTACTTCCTACACTTTTAAAATGAATTATTATTGGATGATGGGTGACAACAGAAATAACTCGTTAGATTCAAGATATTGGGGTTTTGTACCCGAAGATCATATTGTTGGTAAAGCTGTTTTTGTATGGATGTCTTACAGTCCACACCCTGAAGAAGGAGGCTTTTTCAGTAGAATTAGATGGGATAGACTTTTCACCAAAGTACATTAATTGATTTGCTATTTGTGGTAAATCGTGAACTTCAATACAAGTGAAAATACTCAAAGAATGGTTTAAAGCTATAATTATTGCTTTTATTACAGTTATTGTAATTAGGATATTTGTTTTTGAAGTATTTACCATACCCACTTCTTCCATGGAGAAAACCTTACTTCCCGGAGATTTAATTTTGGTAAATAAACTAAGCTATGGTGCTAAAGTTCCTTACACCAATTTTAAACTTCCTGCTCTTACTACTATCAGCAGAAATGATGTAGTAGTTTTTTTCTATCCGTTAGAAAATAAAGAACTTATTGACAACAAGTCGTATTATATTAAAAGATGTGTCGGCTTGCCGGGTGACACCTTAGAACTCATTAACAAAGTTTTATTTATTAATAACAAAGAACAGCAACTTCCCTATTCTGCACAGTTTAATTATCAGGTGTTGAGTAAAGAACTACATCAAGATACATTAGCAAAATACAGCATTACAGAGGGCGGAAAAGTGGAACATACTGATTTATGGCAACTTACTATGACCGATAGCATTAAAAATATTATTGAGCAAATCCCTCAAACCTTATCCATAAAAAACCTAAATATTCCTGCTAATGCTTACGCAGATTACATTTTTCCTTATCATCCTTTTTACCCTTGGAACATTGACAACTTTGGTAAAGTGATTATTCCAAAAAAAGATGTTACCATTAAGTTAGACAACAACTCCATATATTTATACGAACAAATTATTGAAGGTTATGAAGAAAATGAATTAAACATGTTGGAGGATACGTTTATTATTAATGGCGATACCACCAATGAATATACTTTTAAAATGGACTACTATTTTGTAATGGGAGACAATAGACACAACAGTTCAGACTCTAGGTTTTGGGGCTTCTTACCAGAAAATCATATTGTTGGAAAAGCCAAAACTATCCTATTTTCTATGGAAAAATCTGAAACAACTAATAAAATACGGTGGGAAAGGTTTTTTAAGGGAATTGAGTGATTTTACTCCACCTTATTCTTAAGAATTAACCAAATTCCCTTTAAATCAATTACTTTAAGTAACAAGCCAGCAATTAACCCAACCGTAGCTGCTATTAACAAATGAATTATTAAGCTAAACTGAAGTTGTTTTAACCCGAAGAAAGATACGAAAATTAGTAACGCAAATAAACTCATCCTAACTAAAAAACTAATATCTAACTTAAAATTGAAGATATTTTTAGAGACAACTACCTGAGCAATAATAATAACTGCTTGCGTTGCCAAACTAGCTATTGCTGCTCCTACGGCATGGTGCTGGGGAATTAACCAAAAATTTAATGCTACATTAATTACCAAGCCTACAACTGCAATTTTATTAAGCAATTTTAAACTTCCATTAGCGGTAAGTAATGTCCCGAAAATATACGATGTAGCTATAAAAACATAGCAAAACATTAATACTATCAATACATTAGAAGAAAATTGAGTATCAAAATCGTAAAGTAAATCCATTACTTCTCTAGCATGATAAAACATAAACCCTGCAATGGTTACGGACAAAACAAACAATAAACTAAAAGATAATTTTACCAATGGAACTACCGTTTTATTGTCTTTAATTAAAAAAGCAAACATAGGTAACAACAATCCCGCAAACAACACCCCAAATTGATTGAAAGCATCCATAAATCTGTAGGCTTGAGCATAAATAGCTACTTGTCGTTCTCCATCAGGTAACATGATATCGAGCATGACAGCATCAATTCTATAATAAAAAACCATAGTGAGCAATAGCAGTGCATAAGGAAAAGTTTGTTTTAAAATTTGTTTTAAAAAAGCACCGTCTATCATAAAAATAAAATGCGTGGTTTTGGTTATTACTATTGAAAAAACAATAATGGTGGTAATCGCATAAGCCAATGTTTGGGCATAAATAAAATGCATAATGGTGAAAGGAAAATCAAAAACATTTCCCCATAATAAAATGGCACAAAAAGTAATCATTAACGTTTTATCGAGCACCGAAAGAAAACTATCTGTTTTATACAGTTGAAGTGCTGTAATGTTGGACCTTAAATACTGTATAAAGGAAACCAAAAACTGGTTGATGGATAAAAATAACAATACAAAAAATCTTTCGCTATCATACCCCATTATCCATCCCACCCCAAAAG
>CAMPHX010000174.1 GCA_946886085.1 uncultured Flavobacteriales bacterium
TTAACAAAATTAGACATTTAAGCATTGCGTTAACTGATTATATTTAGAAGAAATCTAAAAAAATTAATAAAAAAAAAGAGGCTGAAATAAAATTCAGCCTCTTCACTAATTCAGTTTTGAATTAATATTATTTTAATTTAGCAACGTGCTTAGTCAATTTAGACTTAAGGTTTGATGCTTTGTTTTTGTGAATAATGTTTTTCTTAGCTAACTTATCTAACATAGAAGCTACTTTTGGAAGCAATTCTGACGCTTCTTTCTTACTTGTTGAGTTTCTTAAATCTCTAACTGCATTACGAGTAGTCTTATGTTGATACTTGTTACGTAATGTTCTCGTTGCCGTCTGTCTTATTCTTTTTAATGCCGACTTATGATTAGCCATAATATTCTTTTTGTTATTTGTTAATTTTTTTGAGGCTGCAAATATAATATTATTTTTAATATTTATACATTACAAACTCCTTTTTTTATTTTTCTTAAATTTTTAAGCATTCACGCTAACTTTTGGCGATGCAGCCATAATTTCATCATTAGCATAATCAGCAAATTTCTCAAAGTTTTTAACGAATGAGTTAGCCAATTCATTAGCTTTTTGATCGTAAGCAGCTTTATCTTGCCAAGTATTTCTTGGATTAAGAATTTCTGTAGGAACATTTTCGCAAGATGTTGGCATTGCTAATCCAAAAATTGGATGGTTTTCATAAGCAACATCATTCAATTTTCCTGTAAGAGCAGCTGTAATCATCGCTCTTGTGTATCTTAATTTAATACGCTCTCCTGTTCCATAAGCTCCACCAGACCATCCAGTGTTGATTAACCAAACATTAACATTGTGTTTTCTCATTTTTTCACCAAGCATTTCAGCATATTTTGTTGGATGTAGTGGTAAAAATGGTGCTCCAAAGCAAGATGAGAAAGTAGTTTGTGGCTCTGTAACTCCCGCTTCAGTACCAGCAACTTTAGCAGTATAACCTGAAATAAATTGATACATTGCTTGTCCGGGAGTTAATTTTGAGATGGGAGGCAATACACCAAACGCATCTGCTGTTAAGAAGAAAATGTTATTTGGAGTTGTTCCTACTGATGGAACAGCAATGTTATTAATATGATGAATTGGATAACTAACGCGTGTATTTTCAGTTTTTGATTTGTCTTCAAAATCAACTTCTGTAGTACCTTCGTAAAAATTAATATTTTCTAATAATGCACCGAATTTAATAGCGTTAAAAATATCTGGTTCGTTTTCAGCAGAAAGATTGATACATTTTGCATAGCAACCACCTTCAAAGTTAAATACGCCTTCGTCAGTCCAACCATGTTCGTCATCTCCAATTAATCTTCTATTAGGATCCGATGATAAAGTAGTTTTTCCTGTTCCTGATAAACCAAAGAAAACTGAAGTATCTCCAGCTTCGCCAATATTAGCTGAACAGTGCATTGAAAGCACATTTTTTTGGTGAGGTAAAATAAAGTTTAACGCAGAAAAAATTCCTTTTTTCATTTCCCCTGTATAACCTGTTCCACCAATCAAAATAATTTTTTTGGTAAAATTCATTACAGCAAAGTTATGTTGTCTTGTTCCGTCAATTGCTGGGTCTGCCATAAAGCCCGGAGCTGCAATAATTGTCCATTCCGGAGTAAAGCTTAATACTTCTTCGTTCGTTGGTCTTAAAAACATATTATAAATAAACATGTTTGCCCAAGGAGTTTCGGTCACAGCTCTAATATTCATTCTGTATTTTGGGTCTGCACAAGCGTAAGCATCTCTAACATAAACATCTTTACCTGAAAGATAAGCTGTTACTCTGTTGTAAAGTGCATCAAACTTATCAGCATCAAATTTAATGTTAAAGTTTTCCCACCATACAGCATCTTTAGTAATGTCATCATAAACAATAAATCTGTCTTTTGGAGAGCGACCTGTAAATTCACCTGTATCAACAGCCAAAGCTCCAGAGTTTGCCAATTCTCCTTCTCCTCTAATAATTGTTTCTTCAACCAATTGAGATGGTTCTAAATTCCATAGAGCAGACGCTACATTTGCTAATCCTAATGATTTTAATGAAGCATTTTCTGCTTTTATTCCAAATTCATTCATAAAGTGTGATTTTGTTAGACTTTCTTTGATGTGTTTTAGATTCTATTTTTTAAATTAAAACAATAGAACAAAGGTCTGATAAGTTACTGAATTATCAAATAAAAAACTTATCTTTTATGAACAGATGGTTGATTAAATGTAATATTAGCCATATCAGTAGATTTTACTTCTTCTTCCATTACAGCAACAAATTTCTTATGCACTTCTGTTGATAAGTTTTTCAACACAAAGTTATAATCTTTCTCACCTTCTCTTCCCCATCCAACTATTTCTGGTTGAATATCGGTTTTGTTCTCTTTATTAAATAATGCAATTCTAACATCCACTTTATCTTTTAACTCATGATCAATTCCTTCTCCTTTACTAATAAAGCTTACAATCATATCATAAATTACTTTTTCTTGATTTGTACCTCCTTTAGTAAGGTTAGTTGGTTTAGTTGTATCGGGTACTGGTTTAGTTGAGTCCATAGCTTGTGAAGAGTTTTTACAAGAAAATAAAAGAATTGAAACTGCTATTATTAATGCTGTTCTCATAGTTTATTGTTTTAGTTGGTGATTAATTTTTCTGTTGCTTGTAAAGCGTATAATTTTTCATATTTTGCTTTAGCATATTGCATAAAGTAGGTAAAGTTAAGCTTTTCTCCGGTAACTCTTTCGCACAATTCGCTTGCTGAGTATAATCGTCCGTATTGATGAATATTAGTTCTTAGCCAATCTAATAATTCCGTATAATTTCCTTGCTCAATCTTTTCTTCTAAATTTTCAATTTGCTCTTGGGCTTTATGAAAAAATTGTGCCGCATAAAAACTTCCTAATGAATAAGTCGGAAAATAGCCAAAACTACCATGCGACCAATGAATATCTTGCAATACTCCTTTTGAATCTGATGGCACATCTATATTTAAATAGGCTTTATATTTTTCATTCCACACACGAGGCAAATCACTTACTTCAATATTTCCTAAAATCAATTCTTTTTCGATTTCATAACGAATTAACACATGAAAATGATACGTCAGCTCATCGGCATTTGTTCTTATAAACGAAGGTTTAACAATATTCATAGCTTTATAAAAATCTGCTACAGAATAATTCTTTAAATTATCTGGAAAAACTTCTTGTAATTTCGGATAAAAATATTTCCAAAAAGAAAGGCTTCTGCCTACATTGTTTTCCCACAAACGCGATTGAGATTCATGCATTCCCAACGATAAATAAGTTCCAGCGGGAAGCCCATAATTTTCTACTTTCAAACCCTGCTCATATAAAGCATGTCCACCTTCATGAATACTGCTCCATAAAATTTCACTCAAATCTTCTTCACTCACTCTAGTGGTTACTCTAGAATCTTCAGGACTAAAACTTGTAGAAAACGGATGTGATGAAATATCTTGTCTGCCCGCCTCAAAATCGTAACCCATTTTTTCTAAAACAAGCTCCGTAAACGCCAATTGTTTTTCTGTTGGATAATGTTGACGCATTAAAGCATCTTCATTCTGAGAAGTATCAGCAATTTGTTTAACAAAATCTACCAGTTGATTTTTTACGTCAGCAAATAAAACGTCTAACTCCGCAACAGTAGTTTTCGGCTCGTATAAATCAACTAATGCATCGTAAGGATGATTTTCATACCCCAACAACTCACACTCTTCTCTTTTCAACTTTACTAACTTTTCTAAATAAGGTTCAAAAAGTTTAAAATCATCTTCCTTTTTGGCTTTGTTCCATGCCTGAAAAGCTTGTGAAACGGTTTTACTCATTTCCTGAACAAAAGCAGTTGTATATTTATTATTCTTCTCAAATTCTGTTAATGATTCTAAAACGTTTCTTTTTTGTTCATCGCTAAGCGAATTATCTTTAACCAATTGCTGCAACAGCTTCCCAAAGTCTTCTTGTGCACTTAATTCATGGTGAATTCCTGCTAAAGTGGAGATTTGTTGAGCTCTTTTTTCTGCTCCTTTTGGTGGCATCATCACTTCCTGATCCCAACTTAAAACAGCAATACTATTTCCTACATCAGCTATTCTTGCCAAATGATTTACATAATCTTCATAATTCTTCATAAAAAATTCTTTTAAACAAAAGTAGCTATAATTATCTTTAAAGCCCTTTGTAAGCTTAACATTTTAACCTTAAAAAATTTCTTTAGAAAACTCATAATGGTCACAATTTGGTATATTTTGATTATGAATTATGGATTATTTTTTTTAGATTTGCTTGATTCTTAATTTAGTACTAACGAAATAAAATTACAAGGCATGGGAAAAGGTGATCTTAAAACAAAAAAAGGAAAAATTTTTGCAG
>CAMPHX010000175.1 GCA_946886085.1 uncultured Flavobacteriales bacterium
ATTTAAAATGTATTAGGTATAAATTCATTAAAGAAGTATTTGCTAAGGGAAATCCAACTTCTTTACTCCAAACAACAACTGAGGTTAATAATAAAGGATAAAACACAAACTATTATAAAATAAGAAAAGCTCATGCAATACTTTTAAGCGATTTATATTGTTCATTGAAGAGTAGCTTTTCGGCAAACTAAAACCCCTTCAACGGATTATAGACAATAGAAACTGCCTAACTAAAAACAAAAAGAGTCAAGTAAAATATTGCTTGACTCTTTTTAAATATAGATAGGTATATATCTCTTAGTAGAATTTGTATCTTAAATCAACTACTCCGTATTTATCTTTTAGGGCTTCTAATGAACCAGTAGCTACTGAAGCATATCTACTGTTTAGTTGTTGCTTAATATTGGTATAATCAGCTGTTTCGGGAGCTGGAGTAACTTCTTCAACCAATATCATAAATACGCCTGTACCTCCAATTACCGGTTTTTTAGAAATTTCGCCTTTATTAAGTGCTGCCGTTACACCAATTACTCTTGGTTCTTGACCAATTCCAGGAACTGAATAAGAAGCAAAATTTATGGCTGAATTTGTGCTCAAAGGCACACCTATTTTTTCAGCTAATTTTTGCATATCCGTCTCGCCTTCCATTTCTTTGCTTATTTGCTCACCTTTCTTCTTCTGTTTTGCAGCCATTTCCATTTCTTCAGCAATCTGTTCCAATGGAGCTACACCATCTTCTTTAACCTCAGCCAAATGTGCAACAACAAAAGTGTTATCAAATTGCATAGGCTCGCTAATGGCTCCTTTGTCGCTTTTATACGCCCATCTCACTAATTCTCTCGCACTACCAACGCCTGCAATAGTTTTGTCACCAACTTTAATATCATTTGCCTCTAACTTTTTATACTTAGCATCTTCTTTAGACAATGTTGCTTCAAAAGCTTCTGAGGTATTATTTTCTGAATAAAATGTGCTTACTTCAGCAAATATTTTATCGTAAGTTTCACTACTTGGAGCAATGTTTAATGCTACTTTAGCTAACTGAACTTTTTTAACTTTTTCGCCTTGATCTAAAATTTCAATTAGATGAAACCCAAATTGAGATTGAACAATTACCAAATCTCCTTTATTACCGTTAAAACAAGCATCATTAAATGGTTTAACCATTGTTCCCTCAGTAAACCAACCTAAATCACCACCTTCTACAGCAGAACCAACATCATCAGAATGTTCTTGAGCAAGAGTAGCAAAATCACCACCATTTTTAATTACCGTTTTTAATGAATCTAATTTTTTGTACCCTGTAGAATCTCCCGGTTGAGTTGCATTTACCAAAATATGTCTGGCTTTTACCGAATCAGGCATCATCTTAATATCAGAAATTTTAACAACCGCAAAGGTGTTGTTTTCTTCGTATGGACCAAACATTTCTCCTACTTCAGCAAAAAAGAAAGAAGAATCTATGTTATAAGGAAAATCGTTTTGATTGAAATATCTTTCGCTTAAAGGCAAGTCTGAATTAAATACAACAAAAGCAGAGTCACTTTCGGCAGTTTTAAAATCTTTTGCAATATCCTTAAGCTGCGCCATTATAGCTTCTCTATCTTCTTCAGAAGGCTCTACAACAAACTTTACAAACTCTAAAGAACGAGATGATTCTTGTTTAAACTCATGCTTATGTTCTTCGTAATAAGCTTTTATTTCAGCATCCGTAACCGTTACCGAACTATCAGGAATTGCATTAAACCTTTTTACTACATACTTAATTGCTCTCTTTTCATTTTCCTCTTTGTAAGCATTTTTAATCATTACCGTTGTAGCAAACATCCCTTTAGTAATAAGTGTATTGTACTTTGAAGACATTCTTTCTTGAATTAATCCATCTTCAAACATTAACCACTGATTTTTTCTGTCGGCAGGCATGTTGTCTAGCCCCTTTAAAAAGTTAATTACCTGATTAGGATCAAAAACATTAGTTTCCGGGTTAGTAAACGATTGTTTAATTTGAGGATGAGGATTTGGCCCTGTAATCATATCATCCAATTCTCTTGGACTAACATCTAAACCAAGGATTTGATATTGTTTCACCAACAATTCTTCACGAATAATATCATTCCACACTTGCTCTTTAATAGATTCTCTAACTTGAGCATCTGCTGGACCATTATTCATTTCGTATTGAGCAATAAACTCATTTAATTTTCTATCAAAATCTCTAGCTGAAATTTCAACATCACCTATCTCTCCAACATTTGTATTGCTAGAGCTAAAAAAAGATTGCCCTGACTGAAGCATATCTCCTAAAATAAATGCCATCATGGCTACTCCAATAATGATTAAAAGTAACGATGACTTTTCTCTGATTTTTCCTATTACTGCCATATTAATTTTTTAAGTTTTTTCGGGTTGCGAATATACGATAGTATTATGATATAAAAAAGTGTTTTTTTATGCTATTATTTTATGTTTTCTTGTAATCTACTTCCATAAAGATTTTATTCGTTAAAATAATATCTCTTACAGAATGATGTATCAAAATCTTTCGTACCTTTGGACGCTATTAAAAACACCTCTAAACAAGGTTAAAAATATAAATAATGAATTCAGTATTAGCATTTTTAGGCACACAAGAAATAATAATTATTGCCATAGTGGTAGTTCTTTTATTTGGTGCAAAAAAAATTCCTCAATTGATGAGAGGTGTAGGTTCCGGTATTAAAGAATTTAAAGACGGAATGAAAGAGGGTGAAAAAGATTCTCAGGACAAAAAAGATAAAAAAGAAATAAATTCTTCTGATAACTAAAAATCTTCCTCAATATACTATTTAAGAGGTAGAGTCCGAAAAAGACTGCTATGGAGAAAATTTATTCCTCTTTTGAGGCAATTCAACAAGATTTAAAAACTCAACAAACCACTTGTCAGGAAATTGTTAATGCTTATCTTCATCGTATTGAAGAAAACAAACACCTTAATGCTTTTTTAGAGGTTTTTGCTGATGAAGCTTTGCAAAAAGCTCAAGAAATTGACACTAAAATTACTCAAAACAAAGCCGGCAAATTAGCAGGAATGGTTATCGCTATTAAAGATAATATTTGCTACAAAGACCATAAAGTTTCTGCTTCATCAAAAATATTAGGCAACTTTGAGTCACTTTTTAGTGCTACTGTTGTAGAAAGATTATTAGCTGAAGATGCCATTATTATTGGACGAACGAATTGTGATGAGTTTGCCATGGGTAGCTCTAACGAAAATTCTGCTTTTGGCAATGTGCTTAATCCTATAGATAATTCAAAAGTTCCCGGAGGTTCATCAGGAGGTTCTGCTGTTGCGGTAAAAGCCAACTTATGTTTAGTAGCCTTAGGTTCTGATACAGGAGGTTCTATTCGTCAGCCAGCTTCTTTTTGCGATATTGTAGGATTAAAACCTACTTACGGGAGAGTTTCCAGAAATGGATTAATAGCGTATGCTTCTTCTTTCGATCAAATTGGTCCTTTTACCAACAATATTGCAGATGCAGCTTTGGTAATGGAAGTAATGTCGGGAGCCGACAAAATGGATAGCACTTGCTCTACGCAAGAAGTGCCTCAATACTCCAATCATCTTAATGATAAAAAAACATATAAAATAACTTATTTCAACAGCTGTATAGAAAATGATGGTTTAGATGCTGAAATTAAAGCCAAATTTATGGCTTTTGTTGAAGAGCTACGAGCAGCCGGACATACTGTTGAAGCTACAGATTTTCCTTACTTGGATTATTTGGTTCCTACTTATTATGTTTTAACTACTGCCGAAGCTTCATCTAACTTAGCACGATATGATGGTGTTCATTTTGGATACAGAAGCCCTAATGCAGTTGACTTAGAATCTACTTACTTAAAATCTCGTTCAGAAGGTTTTGGTGATGAAGTAAAAAGAAGAATAATGCTAGGAACTTATGTGTTGAGCTCAGGATTTTATGATGCTTATTACACCAAAGCCCAAAAAGTAAGAAGAATATTAAAAAACAAAACCGAAGAGATTTTATCTAATTATAATTTTATTCTTTCACCAACGTCACCACATACCCCATTTGATTTAGGCAAGCAAATTGACGACCCTATAAAAATGTATTTAGAAGATATTTATACTGTTCATGCCAACTTAACCGGCTTACCATCAATATCATTACCTTTAAACAAACATTCAAATGGTTTACCTTACGGCTTCCAACTTACAGCTAAAAGTTTTAACGAAACAGCATTATTAGCTTTTTCGCACCAACTGCTACAAAACAAAAATTAATTTTTTTCGTTCATTACCAACATATATTTGTTGCGAACAAAAAATACCTATATTATTAAAAACACATGAAATACTTTTTATAC
>CAMPHX010000176.1 GCA_946886085.1 uncultured Flavobacteriales bacterium
AAAATAAAGTGGTTAATAATTTGATCTATAATATTAATAATAATGGAACTGTTTATGCATTTTATAATTCAAGTAGTGATGGAGTTTATTATTTACATAACACAGTCTCTTTAGATGACCCTAATGCTACTGGAGGAACTACAAGAGGTTTTTACCAAACAACTACTGCATCCAATATAGAATTTAAAAATAACATTGTTTATATTACACGAGGTGGGACTGGAACAAAATATTGTATATACTTAGGAGCATTAGCTTCTACTGTTACAAGTGATAATAATGTGTTTTATATTAACGCTCCTGCAGGAACCAATAATTTAGGTTATTCAGGTGGAGCTCAAACTACATTATTAGATTGGCAAACAGCCACTGGAGGTGATACTAATTCAGTAGATGATGACCCAATTTTTGCTAACCCTTCATCAGCACAATTTGCACCTACAAACGTGGTAGTAGATGGTATAGCAGATCCATCTGTAAACGTTTTAACTGATTTTTATGGAGTAACAAGAGCAGCAACACCAGATCCTGGAGCAATAGAGTTTACTCCACCAAATTGTCCACAACCAATGAATTTAACTGTTACTAACCTAACAGGCACTACAGCAGATTTAAGCTGGGTAGAAATGGGAACAGCTACTATTTGGGATATTGAGATTGATACTGCAGGATTTACCCCAACAGGAATACCTACAATTACAGGTACAACAACTAACCCTCATACATATTCAGGATTAGCTCCTTTAACAGATTATGAATTTTATGTTAGAGCGTATTGTTCAGCAAGTGATACTAGTTTATGGTCAGGTCCATACATGTTCTCAACTTTATGTGCTACACAACTATCAGGAACTTATACCATAGGAACAGCGGGTAATTATTTAACTTTTACAGATGCAGTAAATGATATGATAACCTGTGGAATATCAGGGTCTGTGGTATTTAATGTATTAACAGGTTCCGGACCATTTAATGAACAAGTTGTTATACCTCCAATTCCGAATGCAAGTGGAGTAAACACTATAACTTTTAATGGAAATGGAGAAATTATAACATCAGCCACTACAACAGGAGCTCGTTCAATCATATTGTTAGACGGAGCAGACCATATAACTTTTGATAGTTTAGTGGTTCAAACTCAATCAACCACTAATAACTTTGCAATACAATTGATAAATGATGCAGACTCTAATACCATAAACAATTGTATAGTTGATTTAACATCGGCACTTACAAGTACTTCTACTACAAATGCAGGTATTGTGGTTTCAGGAAGTTTAACCGGTGCAACTGCTGCCGGAGCATCAGGAGCTTATAATACCATTACCAATAATCATATTATTGGTGGTTACTATGGGTTAACCATAAACGGAGCTTCATCTACTAGTGAGTCAATGAATAATGTTGTTGAAAATAATAGGATAGAAGACTTTTATACCTACGCTACTTATTTAAGGAGCATATCTAATTCAAGTATTAGTTTTAATGATATTAGTCGTCCAAATAGAACAAGTGTAAGTACTTTCTATGGACTGTATTTTATAACTAGCGGAGAAGGCAATACGATAGAAGGTAATAGACTACACGATCCTTTTAGAGGTT
Source organism: uncultured Flavobacteriales bacterium (assembly GCA_946886085.1). The sequence goes on from CAMPHX010000176.1 coordinate 1,603, forward strand.
TAGGCGGGGTGTCTACAAGTGCTTCTTATCCTATTTATCATTCAGGTGTTGATGCAACAATTGGAAATGAGAATACAGTGGTTAATAACTTAATTTATAATATAAATAGTGATGGGATTATTTATGGTTTGTATAATAATGGTAGTGATGGGATTAAGTATTATCATAATACCGTTTCATTAGATGACCAAAATTCTACAGGTAATACTACAAGAGGTTTTTATCAAACAGCTATAGCATCAAATATTGAACTTAGAAATAATATTATTACTGTAAATCGTGCCGGAACAGGAGATATGCATTGTATCTATTTTAATACAGCAGGGTCTTCTATTACAAGTGATTACAATGTGTTTTATACACCAACTACAATTAATAATATTGGTTATAGCAGTGCTAACCAAAACACTTTAATAGATTGGCAAACTGCTACTCTTGGAGATTCTAATTCTGTAGATTTCCAACCATTGTATGCTAATCCAACAGTTAATGATTATGCTCCAAGTAGTCCATTAGTTGATGGAATTGCGGATGCATCGGTAAATGTATTAACGGATATTTTTGGTATTACAAGAGCAGCAAGCCCTGATCCTGGAGCAATAGAGTTTACACCTTTGATGTGCTCTCAACCATCTAATTTAATTGCTATTAATGTTACTAGTTCTTCTGCTGATTTAAGTTGGACAGAAACTGGTAGTGCAACAACTTGGCAATTAGATTGGGATACAGCTGGAGTAGCTCAAGGTTTTGGTAACTTAGTTGTAACAAATAATAACCCTTATTCTATTTCAGGATTAGATCCTCAAAGTGAGTATAGATTTTATGTAAGAAGTATATGTGCTATTGGAGACACAAGTGTTTGGGGAGGTCCTTATATCTTAACTACATTGTGTGCACCATCAACAGCTCCATGGTTAGATGATGTTGAAATACATTCAACAACAATTAATTCTACCATAGAAAATTGTTGGTCATCTTCACCATCAAACACTTCATCAGCATACCGATGGGATATTGATGGAGTTGGTTCTACACCTTCTTCAAGCACAGGTCCTTCTGGAGCATACAGTGGTAACAATTATTTTTATACAGAAGCGTCTGATGGTTCTACTGGTGACGTAGCTGAATTGGTTACACCAATGATAGATGTATCTTCTTTAAACTTGCCTGAGTTATCATTTTATTATCATATGTATGGTTCTACAATGGGAAATTTGTATATTGACGTGTTTGATGGAACTAATTGGTTAACTGTAGATTCCATTTTAGGAGAACAACAAACAGCAGATACTGATCCATGGTTGCAGCGTAAAGTTATTTTAAATAACTTGCCTGATACTATTCAGGTTAGATTTAGATCTATTAGAAGTACTAATTTTTATGGAGATATGGCATTGGATAATATTGAAATAAAAGAAGCTCCAACATGTCCGGAACCAATCGCCTTAGGGGTAAATAACCCTATGGCTTCACAAGTAGACTTTGTATGGACAGAAGTAGGAACTGCTACTAGCTGGCAATTAGAATGGGCACTTTCTGGATTTACTTTAGGTAGTGGAGTTAGATTAAACACCACTACTAACCCTCACACTCAATTAGGATTAAATCCACAAACAACTTACGATTTTTATGTAAGAAGTATTTGTGGAGTAGGAGATACAAGTATTTGGGTTGGTCCTTATACTTTTACTACTCCTTGTGGAAGTCTTGTAGCTCCTTGGTTTGATGATGTAGAAACTCATGCAACAACAACAAATGCAACCATTGAAAATTGTTGGACAACAAATCCTTCAAACACTACAACTTTATATGCATGGAACATTGATGGATCAGGGTCTACTCCATCTTCTAGTACAGGTCCTTCAGGTGCGTTTAGTGGAAACAATTACTTTTATGTAGAAGCGTCTGATGGGTCAACAGGTGATGTTGCAGAATTATATTCTCCATGGATTGATGTTTCTTCATTAAATACACCAGAGTTAGAATTCTATTACCACATGTATGGTTCTACAATGGGAGATTTATATATTGATATAAATGATGGAATGAATTGGATTACGGTAGATTCAATTCTAGGAGAACAACAAACTAGTGCAACAGACCCATGGTTAAAAAGAAACATTATTCTATTAGGCTATACAAACACTATTCAAGTTAGATTTAGGTCTATAAGAAGTACAAATTTCTATGGAGATATGTCTATTGATGATGTTAGAATAAAAGAAGCTACTGTTTGTTCGCCACAACTTGTTAATTTGGGTAACGATACCATTATTTGTGGTACAGATTCAATTGTGCTTAATGCTGGTGCAAACTACATCGACTATTTATGGTCGGATGCAGCAGAAACAACTTCTCCTACACTTACAGTAGATTCAGCTACTTTTGGTATAGGTGTTCATACTATTTCTGTTGAAGTGGTTGATTCAACTAATAGTTGTGTATCAAGAGATACTATTGTAGTGGAAATTACAACTTGTGTTGGTATTGAAGATTTAGCTTCAACTATTGATTTAAATGTGTACCCAAATCCTAACAAAGGACAATTCACACTTAATTTAACAACAACCAATACAACGGATTTACAAATTAGAATAACAAATATTCAAGGTCAGGAAGTGTTTGTGAAAAATAACTTTGATAATATTAATGTAATCAATGAAGAAATTAATATTGGAAATGTTAAAGGGGTTTACTTTGTGAATATCATTACCAACAACGAAGTAATCACTAAAAAGATTATT
>CAMPHX010000177.1 GCA_946886085.1 uncultured Flavobacteriales bacterium
GTAAAAAACCTATTAATATCAAAAACAAGTCTATTTTTGCAGCCTTAAAAAAAATATATGCAATCAATCAGAAACATCGCTATTATAGCACACGTTGACCACGGAAAGACCACATTAGTTGACAAAATTATTGATCAATGTAAAGTGTTTGACGATAGAGTAGAACGTACAGAATTATTATTAGATAATAATGACTTAGAAAGAGAAAGAGGTATTACTATCTTATCTAAAAATGTTAGTGTTACTTATAACGGTGTAAAAATTAATGTGATTGATACTCCTGGTCACGCTGATTTTGGCGGTGAAGTGGAACGAGTATTGAAAATGGCTGATGGTGTATTGCTTTTAGTTGATGCTTTTGAAGGAGCAATGCCTCAAACAAGGTTTGTTTTAGGAAAAGCATTAGAATTAGGATTGAAACCAATAGTTGTTGTAAACAAAGTTGATAAAGATAATTGTACGCCTGATTTGGTTCAAGAATCTATTTTTGATTTAATGTTTAGCTTAGATGCTACTGAAGATCAATTGAACTTTCCAACTATTTACGGTTCAGCTAAAAATGGATGGATGAGTACTGACCATAAAAAACCTACAGAAAATATTATTCCTTTATTGGATGCTATTATAGAAACTATTCCTGAAGCTCCATACCAAGAAGGAACACCTCAAATGCAAATTACATCATTAGATTTCTCAAAATTTGTTGGAAGAATTGCTATTGGTAGAATTTTTAGAGGAGATTTAGAAGAAAATAAAGATTATACCATTTGCAAGCAAGGGGGAGTTAAGAAGAAAATCCGTATTAAAGAATTATACGTTTTTGAAGGAATGGGGAAAGTTAGAGTGCAAAAAGCTAGAAGTGGTGATATTTGTGCTATTGTAGGTATTGAAGATTTTGAAATTGGAGATACTATTGCAGACTTAACTAATCCTGAAGAACTTACCAGAATTGCTATAGATGAGCCGACTATGAGTATGTTGTTCACTATAAATACTTCTCCATTTTTTGGTAAAGAAGGAAAATTTGTAACTTCTCGTCACCTAAGAGATAGACTTTATTTGGAGCTTGAGAAAAACTTAGCTATGCGTGTTGAAGAAACAAGTTCTGAAGATAAATTTATTGTTTTTGGTAGAGGAGTACTTCATTTGTCTGTTTTAATTGAAACAATGAGAAGGGAAGGCTATGAACTGCAAGTTGGGAAACCACAAGTACTTTATAAAGAAATTGATGGTAAAAAACACGAACCTTACGAAACTTTGGTTGTAGATGTTCCTGAAGAATATGCTAGTAAAGCTATTGATTTAGTTACACAACGTAAAGGAGATATGTTGGTAATGGAGCCAAAAGGTGATTTACAACATTTAGAATTTGATATTCCATCAAGAGGTTTAATTGGATTAAGAAATAATATGCTTACTGCAACAGCTGGAAATGCTGTGATGACGCATCGTTTTAGAGAGTTTGGACCTTACAAAGGTGATATCCCAGAAAGAAATAAAGGTTCTTTAATTTCTATGGAAGCAGGTCCTTCAACAGCATTTGCTATTAATAGATTACAAGATAGAGGTAGATTTTTTATTGAACCTGGAGATGTAATTTATAAGGGACAAGTAGTAGGAGAACATACTAGAGATAATGATTTAGAAGTGAATCTAGTTAAAGGAAAGCAGTTAACAAACATGCGTAAATCTGGTTCTGATGAGGCCGTAAAAATAGCTCCTAAAGTTAAATTTTCATTAGAAGAAGCCATGGAGTTTATCCAAGCAGATGAATATTTGGAAGTTACACCACTTAGTTTAAGAATGAGAAAAATAAAATAAGCTTTTTAAGTACTTTTATTCTCTGAATTGACATTATTCATGTTTTAAACGTGTTTTTTTAATAAATTTGCATCACTATATAAATAGTTTGCTTTATCAAATTTATTTAACATAGTTGTTGATATTATTACTGAAGAAACAGAAGGATGAACAAAATAATAGGAGTAGAGTTAAGCCATAGATTTGCCCCCATAGCTGTTAGAGAAAGATTAGCACTAAATACGGAACAAACCAAAGAAGCATTAAGAGGTTTAAAAAATGAATTGGAGGAAGTATTTATTATTTCTACTTGCAACCGTTTGTCTATCTATGCTTTTGGCGAAAGCTACGAACCTATTTTAAATTATTTCGATCAGTTTGGTAACTATCGTCAATACTTATCTATTCTTCCTGATAGTGAAATTTCCATAAGAAACTTATTTTCAACTGCTGCAGGCTTAGAGTCTCAGGCTGTTGGAGAACATCAAATTATAGGTCAGATTAAGAGTGCTTTAATGTTAGCACGAAAAGAAAACACCATAGGAGCTGTGTTAGATGAATTAATAAGACATTCTATCCACACAGGAAAAAAAGTACGACAAGAAACGAATATTGGTAAGTTCTCTGCATCCTTAGCTACAGTTGGATTTGAGTTGATAGATAAAGAAGGATATAAGTTTAAAGATTCTACATTTTTGGTTATTGGTACCGGAAATATGGCAAATCTTATCAATACTGTGTTGGATAGGACACCAATAAAAAAATTATATGTAGCTAGTCATGATTTTGATAGAGCAAAAGAAATGGCTACAGAATGGAATGGAGAGGCTGTGCAGATGAGTAATATGCATGCTGCATTATCTGAAGCTAATATTGTAATTGGCGGAACTCAAGGAGAAATTAATTTACTTCATGAGGAAACCATGGCAGAAAGCAAATGCCCTAGAGCCAATTTTGCACTTCAAACAGGAGATTGTAAATTATTTTTGGACTTTGGTGTTCCTAGAAATTTTAATCCTAGTTTAAAAAATCATGATAATATTAAGTTATTTGATTTAGATGATATAAAGAAAATTACTTATGACGGTTTGTTAAAACGCTATGATGAAATTCCATTAGCCAGAACCATTGTAAACAAAGAAGTAGAATGGTTTTCTATTTGGTTAAAGAATAGAAAAGTAGCTCCGGTTATAGAAGCCTATTGGAATAATTTGGATGAAATTAGAAATGAAGAATTGAAATGGTTATTACCAAAGTTGGGGAATATAGATGAACATACAGAAATTATTCTTAAAAGATTTACACATCGTTTACTTAGAAAAATTTCGAACCCATCTATTGAGGCGATAAAAGAAATGGCTCAAAATCTTCATGAAAAAGATAATCCTATTAATACAGCTAAAAATGTGTTGGCGGTTAATGATGTTTCTATTTTTGTTCCTAAAAAGAAAATTATTGTAGGGACAAGAGGAAGCAAATTGGCGTTGACGCAAACTAATTGGGTAGTAGAGCAACTTAAAAAAATAGAACCGAGCTATGAGTTTGAAACAAAAATTGTCAGAACAAGTGGAGATGATGGTGATATAAGTGTTGTTGGAGCTTTTACATCGGCCTTACAACGTTCTATGTTAGCAGGAGAAATTGATATTGCTGTGCATAGTTTTAAGGATGTGCCTACTGAAGATGTTTTTGGATTGAGAGTGGTTCCTATTACTGAAAGAAGAGATGTAAGAGATGTATTGATTTCTAAAACTGGAAAAAAACTAATGGATTTGCCGACAGGCTCAATCATAGGAACAGGAAGCTTACGAAGAAGTGTTCAGTTACAACAATTACGTCCAGATTTAGAATACAAGTTTATTCAAGGGAATGTGGATAGTAGAATTAACCAAATGCTCAAAGGAAACTATGATGCTATTATTTTAGCGGCTACAGGTTTGCAAAAAATGAACATGATAGATATCGCTACAGAAATTTTTGAGGTACAAGATATGCTTCCCGCAGTGGGTCAGGGAATTTTATCTATAGAGTTAATTGATGCTGAAGGATATATTTACGATTTGGTAAAACAATTAAAACATCAACCTACAAAAGATGCAGCAGATGCCGAAAGGGCATTTTTAATTGCTTTAGGAGGTGGATGTAACTTACCTATGGCAGCTTATGCTCAAGCAAATGAAAACAGCATTACCATAGATGGTATTTTTGCTGATAAAGATGGAAAATATTTTGCCAGAGATATTATTACCGGAGATATTAATCATAAAAAAGAGTTGGCAAGAGAATTAGCAGCTAAATTAAAAGCAAAAGTAGAAGCACTTCAGAATTCTAAGCTTGATGCCGTACAAAAATAAAACAGTATTAATTACAAGATCAAAAGAACAATCAGCTGATTTTATTGAGCTGTTACAAAATAATTACCTTGAAATTATTTTACTTCCATTGATTGAATTTCAGTCAATTAATACTTCTATACTAAAGTCTTTGTTTAATAATAGATTATCTTTTAATTGGATAGTTTTTACTAGCCATAATGC
>CAMPHX010000178.1 GCA_946886085.1 uncultured Flavobacteriales bacterium
ATATTGATGTTTGCTGTTGGTCTATCAGCTCAAACCAATAAGATAGATAGTTTGAAATATAACCAAAGCGATGAATATGTAGTTCCTTATGATTCTTTAAGTCCGATAGATAAATTAAATTATAATTTTAGATTTGGAGCAATGATAATGTCTAACGGAAGTTTTGGAACCTATTATAATCCTTCAATTACTTATCAACTTTCCAAAAAATGGAGTGTAAATGCGGGCGTTACTTATCAGAATGTAAGTGCCAATAATATGCCTATGCTAACAGATTTTGGCTATCAACCTTTTACTGGTAATATCTCTCAGTTTTATGGTTATGTTGCGGCTAAGTACCAAATAGATGAAAAATGGGCAGTAGGAGGTTCTGTATTTTATAATGCAATAACCTTTAATAATCCTTATTATGCTTATTCTAGCAATAATATTTCTCCAATGGATAGAGTAGGTTACTCAGGTTTTGTTCAATATAAATCTCCAAGTGGTTTTACCATTAGTGGCGAAATTAGAGTTAACGATAGGTTTAACCCTTACAATAACTTTGGAGGTTTTAACTCTGGTATTGGAGCTGGTTTCGATAACAGCTTTGGTTCTCCATTTTCTACTTGGTAGAGGTTCAGTTTCATGTTTCATGTACAAAGTAAAAGTACTTTAGTTTCTCAATTTATTTCTGCGATTTTTTCCCTCAAACAAATGAAGTTATAAACTTTATATTGCATTAAAATATTTATACCTTTGCAGCAATATTTATTTAAGCTGTTATTAATGATAAAGGATACCGTTATTTTTGATTTAATTCAAGAAGAAGAACATCGCCAAAGTGTAGGTGTGGAGCTAATTGCTTCAGAAAATTATGTTAGTTCTCAGGTAATGCAAGCTATGGGAAGTGTGTTAACCAACAAGTATGCTGAAGGGTTACCATTTAAGCGTTATTATGGCGGTTGCGAAGTAGTGGATGAAATTGAGCAGTTGGCAATAGACAGAGCAAAAGAATTGTTTAATGCATTGTGGGTAAATGTGCAACCTCATTCAGGTTCGCAAGCTAATGCTGCCGTTATGTTGGCAGTGTTAAAACCCGGAGATAAAATTCTTGGTTTCGATTTATCGCATGGCGGACATTTAACGCATGGTTCTCCGGTAAATTTTTCAGGAAAATTATATACAACTTCATTTTATGGAGTAGATAAAACAAGTGGTAAAGTAGATTATGAAGCAATGGAAAAAATTGCTTTAGAAGAAAAACCTCAATTGATTATTGCTGGAGCTTCTGCTTATTCTCGAGATTGGGATTACGAACGCATGAGAAAATTAGCCGATAAAGTAGGTGCTTTATTGTTAGCAGATATTTCTCATCCTTCCGGTTTAATAGCCAGAGGTTTGTTAAATGACCCGCTACCTTATTGTCATATAGTTACTACAACTACACACAAAACCCTTAGAGGACCAAGAGGTGGTTTAATTATGATGGGACAAGATTTTGAAAATCCATGGGGAATAAAAACGCCAAAAGGAGAGATTAAAATGATGTCGGCTATGTTAGATGGAGCAGTTTTTCCGGGTACGCAAGGTGGTCCCTTAGAACATGTTATTGCAGCTAAGGCGGTAGCTTTTAAAGAAGCATTGTCGGAAGAATACATGAGTTATTGTCAGCAAGTAATAAAAAATGCCAAAGTTATGGCTGACGAATTAATGAAAAGAGGTTATGGTGTTGTTTCCGGTGGAACCGACAATCATTGTATGTTAATTGATTTGCGTTCTAAAAATATCACCGGAAAAGAAGCTGAGAATTTATTGGTGGAGGCTGATATTACGGTTAACAAAAATATGGTGCCTTTTGATGATAAATCTCCGTTTGTTACCTCAGGAATTAGAGTAGGAACAGCAGCCGTTACCACAAGAGGTTTGATGGAAGAAGATATGATTAAAATTGTAGATTGGATGGATTTGGTAATTACGCATAAAGATGAAAAAACCATTGCTAACGTAAGAGAAGAAATAAATAATTTAATGGAGCAGTTTCCATTGTTTAAAGGGGAATAGAAGAAAGTCAGAAGACTGAAGTCGATCTTCAAAAAACTAAAAAATATTAAAACTATGATTAAAGCAAACAACCCGGAATTAAAAAGTTGGATAGAAGTACATGAAAACAGTGATTTTCCCATTCAGAATATACCTTTTGGAGTGGCAAAATCGGGCAAACAAGTTTTTGTAGCTAGCAGAATAGGAAATACGGTAATTAATCTTCATCAGTTGGCTAAGTTGGGTTATTTTGATGTAGATTCGGATGTGTTCAAATCATACAAATTAAATAAGTTTATAAAATTAGGAAAGTTGTTTACCCGTCAGGTAAGAGATGAAATTTCAGCTATTTTTAGTCTTGAAAATGCAGCGAATAAAGAGAACAACAAAATTCAAGCAGCTTTATATTCTATTAATGAAGTAGAAATGCTGATGCCTGTTAGAGTAGGAGATTATACCGATTTTTACTCTAGCGAGCAACATGCTTATAATGTAGGGTGCATGTTCAGAGATCCAAACAATGCTTTACTTCCAAATTGGAAACACATTCCTGTTGGTTACCATGGAAGATCGTCTTCAATTGTAGTTTCAGGAACACCCATACACCGACCAAAAGGACAGCAAAAACCAAATGACAACGAACCTCCTGTTTTTGGTCCTTGTAAATTATTAGATTTTGAGTTGGAAATGGCTTTTGTTACTTACAACGGAAAAGCCTTAGGTCAATCAATTTCTACAAAAGAAGCGGACGATTATATTTTTGGAATGTGTATTTTTAACGATTGGAGTGCTAGAGATATACAGAAATGGGAATATGTACCACTCGGACCATTTTTAGCTAAAAACTTTGCTTCCTCTATTTCACCATGGATAGTAACCTTAGATGCTCTCGAGCCTTTCAGAGTTTCAGGACCTATACAAGAACCAAAAGTGTTCGATTACTTACAATATGAGGGAAATAAACATATAGACATTAATTTAGAGGTAGCTATTCAACCTGAAAATACGAAGGAAAAAGTAGTTTCCAATTCCAATTATAAATATATGTATTGGAACATGAATCAGCAGTTGGCTCATCACACCGTTAATGGTTGTAATATAAAAGCCGGAGATATGATGGCATCGGGAACAATTTCAGGAAATGATGAATCAGCTTATGGTTCAATGTTAGAAATTTCTTGGAAAGGAAGTAAAAGTGTTGCTATGCCTGATGGTTCTGAACGAAAATTTATTTTAGATAACGATACAGTTATTATGCGTGGTTTTGCACAAAAAAATGGTGTTAGAGTTGGTTTTGGTGAAGTAAAAACGAAGGTATTGCCAACGGTTTAAGAAACAAATCAAAAATAAGCCTTCATAGCCTCGATAAAATCAGCTGGTGCAATACATGGTCGTTGTGTGTTTTTATTAATAAAAACCAATGTTGTAGCAGCTTCATTAATCAATTCATTTTTTTCATTAAAGGTTTGGTAGGTGAATGAAATACGAGCTTTTGGTAGTTCACTTATGGTGGTTTCTATTCTCAATTCATCATCGTAAAAAGCAGGCTTGTAGTATTTTATAGAAAACTCTAAAACTGGTAAGGCAATGCCTTCATCTTCCATTCTTCTGTAGCTAAATCCTAGTTTTTTAATGGCTTCTACACGAGCTACTTCAAAATAAGTAGCATAATTTCCGTAATAAACATAGCCCATCATATCGGTTTCGGCATACCTTACTCTTATTTTTGTTATTGATGTGTACATAATATAAAATTGATGAAAAATTTACGGTAAAGTTCGTAATTTGGTCAACTCAGGCAAACTTATTAGGGAATAACATGCAGTTTTTTTTCACAACATACCCATTTTCAGCTATTAAGAAAGTGATGGCGGCAGTTTTTATTGCATTTCTCCTTGCTTGTCAGCCTGCTGTTTATGAAAAAACTCAAAATTCTTCCATTAACATTATTGAAACAACAACAGAACATCAACAGGCAACAGCTTTAATTTCTCCTTTTAAGGATAGTTTAGAAAAAGAAATGAATGAAGTGTTGGTTTTGTCTGCTGAAGAATTTCCTAAAGAAAAAGGTAAGATCGAAACCAAATTAGGCAACTTAGTGGCTGATTTAAGTATGGAGATAGCTCAAAAAATGTATAACGGTAATATTGATTTTTGTTTGTTGAATTTTGGTGGATTAAGAACTTCTCTTCCCAAAGGAGAAATTACCCGAGGAAAAATCTTTGAATTAATGCCTTTTGAAAATGAGTTGGTGGTAATTAGCATTAGTCAAGATAGTTTGAATAGTTTAATAAATTACTTAAATAGAGT
>CAMPHX010000179.1 GCA_946886085.1 uncultured Flavobacteriales bacterium
GATTAACACTATAACTCCCTTTAAATTTATCACTTAAATCCACAACACAACAATTTTTTAATTAGTAAGAAATTAATACGGCTGCTGCATCATCTCAGCCCATGGAAAGGCTGATGTAAATACAAAACCAAAAAATGCAATATAAGCAAGTATTAATAAGAAGAATAAGCCTGACAAAGACAAGCCAATAATTCCACAAACTTTTCCTGCTTTTACATTGTTATAAGAACCTATGGTATAGTTTTGAGGCGAACTCTTGTATAATTTATTAGCTTTTGAAGCCAATACCACAGATAGAATACCGAAAACTAACCCTAAAAACCCATAACAAAAGCAAAACACTATTGATAAAATCCCAAAAACCAATACTAGAGTAGCATTTGGTAGTTCTTGCTGGATATTAGGTTGATGAGTAGTTTCCATGGGACAAAGGTATTAAAAAAAGCTTGATTATTTAATTTCTCAACAGATTAGTTATCTAAACCTTATCTTTAATCAGCAAAAAATAAATAAGTGCTACGCCAAACAACACACTAACAAGAATATTGGTAATCGCCCACATTACATTTCCTTGTTTTAAAAGTTCTACCGTTTCATAGCTAAAAGTAGAGAAAGTACTAAATCCACCACAAAAGCCTGTAATAATAACCAACTTTGCTAATGAGTTATCAGAAAATTTACCGTTGAAATATACTAAGGTAAGTGCCAAGATGATACAACTTAGAATATTGGAAATAAATGTTCCCAAAGGAAAGTTGGTTGCCACCATACTAATCGTTGCTTTAGAAATTCCATAACGACAAAGCGTACCCATGCCTCCGGCAAGAAATAAAAGTCCGATTTGCACCATTATATATCCATTTTTAGGTTCAATTTGGTATTCAATTTTTTAAGCACAAAAGCAACAAATAAGCCTATAAGAATTCCTAAAATCCCTCCAACAACTATATCTGCAGGATAATGAACTCCCAAATAAATTCTGCTATACGAAACTACTGCTGCCCATATAAGCATCCATAACAACATTTTTGGAAAGTGTTTTTTCAAAACAACACCTAAATAAGTGGCTAAAGCAAAAGTATTGGCAGCATGCGATGATACAAAGCCATACTTTCCACCACAACCATCAACTAAATGTACCAAATGTGTTATGTCCAAATTATGACAAGGTCGATATCGCATAAAAACATCTTTAAATAAATAAACAGATATTTTATCACTTAGAAATATTAATGCAACTACAGCCAAAACAAAATAAATTATTCTCCATTTAAGCTTTAAAATAGCAAGAACAAACAGCAAAGCATAAAGAGGTATCCAAAAAAATCTACCTGAAAAATATTCGAAGACTACATCAAAAAACGGAGAGTGCATTCCATTTAGGAACAAAAATAGTTGGCTGTCTATATCTTTTAGAAATTCTATGATAACAATGCTTTTAGCGGCTAAATTAATAAATTAGTTTAAAAAGTTTAGGTGTTTAGAAGTTTAAAGTAGTGAGCTTTCTACCTAATAAGTGTTACCAACCCTCTGTAGGCGAAATCTTTCCCCGGAGCTGATTTAAATTTGATGGAATACACGTAACTACCAACAGCTTGAAATTCACCTTTATTATTAAAAGCACCGTTCCAGCCTTCATTAATATCATTTGTTTCAAAAACTTTTTGTCCCCATCTATCAAAAATTATCATCTCATAAGAAAGCGGGTCAGCAAAAGTTAATACGGGTTTAAAGACAGGGTTAAAAGTACTCAAGGGGTCAAAAGCATTAGGGATATAAATTAGTGGAACATGTTCTACACAAGCTTCATTAGATGAACTTCTTGCTGGTGGCAATCCTCCGGGATGTAAGACAGCACCTTCTACCCCCACAATTTTATAGCAAAACTCTCCATCCCCTTCTAAGGTATTGGAAACATCATCTATATAGGTATTTTCTCCAACTAATGCCGGAACAATTGCCAACGGAGTAGTTTCCCAAATTCCACCAATGGATCTATAAATTTCATAAGCGGTAACATTTCCTGCCCAACCTTCATAAGCTGACCAAATTAATGTATTGGTAAGCTCTAATTTGTCATTATAAGTTTCCAAAAAAATGGTTTTACCTATGTTAGAAATTATTTTTACCTGATTACAAAGGTTTACCATTTCTATCTGATAATAATAAGAAGCCTCTTCAGCATCAACATCATAATCGTTAAAAACAATAAACGGATTCATTCCTTTAAAAGCAGGTACTGAACCCACCGTAACAAAGGCATCTGTTATTTTTTGTTTTCTGTAAATGTTATACTCTTTGGCATCTGCAAAGGTATCTACATAAAACTGTACATCAATTTGTGTGGGAGCTTGAACAGTTGCTGTATATAAATATAAAAAACTGGGGTCTTTAAGAAAAAAGTTGGCACTTATATCCACAATATTTGTTGATGAAGTTATTGGTCCTGCTCCATTATTTTCAATTGCTCTAATATAAAATTGATAATTAGAACCTTGTACCACTCCTGTATAGGTTATGTTGGTGCTGTTGGTTGTTCCCGCAGAAATAAATGGAGCCGCATCTTGGCTTACAAAAAGTTCATAAAGCACATTTGTTCCTGAAGTAAAATCGTCATAAGCATTCCATGTAAAATTAATGGAGGCTGCACAAATATTTATTCCATATTCTAACAACATGGCATTATGATAATTATCTCCATTTAAAGAAGCGTTACCACAGTTATCTTTTACTCTTACGCCATATTCTCTAACTTCTGTATCAGAAAAGTTATTAGGATCCCCATAAGGTATAGTATAACACGTTGAACCACCTGCAGGAATAGTTGCTATAGTTAAATCTGCAGAGGTAATAGGGTCGAACATGATAATGTCATATTCCAAAATATCAGGGACAGAACTTGCTTGCCAACAAATAATGATGTCTCCGTTAGGTAAAACAGATACAGAATCTACTACCACTGTTGGCAATGGAGGAGAACCTGGGACGCACTGTGCCTTAAACTCTAAATAAGAGCTTACTAATAGTAGTATGAAAACGATTTTTTTTAACATCTTACGGTGTTCAAACACTCAATAATTAATCCTAAAATTAATTACTAAAAGCTTTGCTGAACTTCAACTCTCCTTTTTGCAATTTATTGTATCTATCTGTGAGTAAAGCCATCATTGCACTAAACGACTGAATTGCTTGTTGCGTTGCCTCGGAAATTTTTTCTCCTTTAAGTTTTAATACCAAAAATCCATATAAACCCACCAAACAAGCCTGAACTTCGTTGTTTATTTGTTTATCGGTTTTTTGAATGAACTCCGTTATATTTGTTTTGGTTTTTATATACTGCTCTTGGTAGGTTTTATCCTGAACAGTAGTTAATAGAGAGTTGTGTAGGTTATTAAGTTCTTCTAATCTAGTATTAACTTCAACTAAATGTCCTTTTTCTGCTATACCTTGTTTAAGCATGTTTTTAATAATGTTTTCGTACCAAAGTTTAATTTCTGCTTTCATTTCTGGCGTAGTATCAAACTTATCGATAATTACATCATAAATTTTGTCAATATCAAACTCATTAAACCTTACTAAATCTTCTATTTGCCACATATACAAAATGTATTCGGCTAAATTGGTTTTTTCTTTATCTTTGGCTATTAACATAAATAAAACAAATTATTAATCGGGAATATTGGTGTTATGGTTTTGCTTTAGGAGCTTTATCTTCGTTGTATTTTTTATTTAATCCTTTTACTATATCATTAGTAATATCAATTTCTTTATTAAAATCTAATACAAAGTTTCTAGTTTGAGATTCCCCAATAATGATATCGTATTTAGTTAATTCATTGTGTTGTTTGATATAATCTTTTATGGCTTTGTACAGTTGAGTGTTTAATTCTATCATTTCTTTTTCAAAACGCTGAGCATATTCATCTCTCATTTGGTAAAGTTTTTCTTCCTCTTCTGCCAACTCTTTTTGTTTTAGTTCTCCCTCAAACTGGGTCATGTTAGGAGCTTTTTTTCTAAAATCTTCAATTTTCTTTTGAAAATCTTGAGACTTGGCTTTCAGTTGAGCATCGTACGATTTTTCTTTCTTCTCTAATTTAGATTTTAACTCATCGTACAACTTATATTTTATTTGTAGCGAATCTACATTAATGTATCCTATTTTAGAATTAGAACTATCATTGCTTACAATCATTTCTTCAATTGCTTCTGTAGTGGGAACTTCTTCTTTTTGTTGTTCATCAGGAGCTAAAGTTTTACTAGAGAATTGTAGGTAAAACAATATAATAATAGCAATCCCCATTACTGTATTAATTACTAATGATAAG
>CAMPHX010000180.1 GCA_946886085.1 uncultured Flavobacteriales bacterium
ACTATTTCTTTTTGATTATCACGTACAATTTTTATGTGTGATTTTTCATAAGTAGATGAAGAAAAATCTATGGTAATTAGCTTTAAATGACCAGAAGACCTAATTAAAGTTGATAAAGCATTATGGTTTTCTTCATTACAATTATCTATAACCATTATTCCATAATGTTTGTTTTTACAAGCAAGGATGTAACTACTTATTTTATCAATTCCTCCTGTTCCTATATCATAATAGACTAACTGAGATTGCAATTGTTTTATTTTTTGGTCATTATCTCGAAAAGCTTCAAGTACCAATCTGGTTTTTCCAAGCCCTGAATGACCTATTACTCTTACTACTTTTTCCTTAACAACCTGTTCTCTAACGAAATTCATGTTGTCAATAATAGTTTGATTGGTTTTATACGGTTCAGATGAACCAGGCATATCTATTTCCCAATCCTTCCATGTCCTAAAATCAGATAGTCTATTTATTCCCCTACACCCTTGAACCATAGTTACAGCTGCTGGATATTCATTTGTCCAATCTACAATTCTATTTGCATCGTAAATCTCAATATTAAAGGTATTATAATTTTTGTAACCAGCATCTTTAATAGCATTTCGGAACCCTTCTATACGTTCTTTAATTTGTGCTGGACTATAAGAGGAGTTAGTAAATAATATGTATTTACCATCATTTTTTACAACATCTTCAATCTGACTTTTTAAAGTTTTTGGCTGTCCTTTCTTTTGAGGGTTTAATATCTCATTATAGCATCCTTGTTTAGCAAGATTTGTTGCTTTGTTTTGAAATAAAGTCATAGGTTTTTTAAATCTTACTGTTTCTTCAGGAGAACCACTCCATTCAATTCTTCCATCTTCACCTCCATCAGCAGTATTTATATTTAAAGGAACAATAACAACACTATTAAGAGATTTTGCTTCAGATTCAGCATTTAATAAGAGTTTTAGCAGTTCAGTTAGTTCTGTTGCAGAAAGGAGATTAATATGTTCAAGGGTTACTTCGTTTATTGAATTCATAAATTACATTCTTTAGATTTCATACTTTTTTATGCCATTGGCAAATAGCCATATTTCAATTTATTACTTTTTTTATCAATGTCAAAGCTATCAACAATCACTAAAAGGACTCTTATTCTGTTTTTAATCATACAGTTTTAACCACTTTGAGTTGTTTAGGTGTTTTATTAGTATCTTCTATGGACATCTTTTCAGAATTTAACTATCAAATTATGAAATTTTTAGGTAGTTGTTATTCTCTTTTGTAAAATTTACTTTTCTTCAATTGTGACTAAATATTTTTTAAATAATTCAACAAATATCTTATCTATTAGCATTAATATGGAAAAATAAATAAAATAATTTTCGTATTTGTAGTTATCGTTTATCAATGTTTTTAGTGTTGGTAAATTCTGTTGATAAGATTGTGTATTATGAGCAATTCTATTTCTTTGCTTGTATAAATACTCTTCATATACCTTTTTTAATGAAGTATCTGAAAATAAACTACCTTTATCGCTAGCAAAGTGAGCGACTTTTATTTCTTTATAAATAGTTTGAAAGCTGATGAAATCCTTCATCGCCCAAATTGATAAATTAGAACTAGAAAACGTATCTAAAATATCAGATAATGTGGTTTCCAAAATATTTTTTTTATCAATATCAATATTAGAGAAATCTAACCCATATTTTTCAATTTGTTTAATTAAACCTTGATAGATGTTTTGTTTCTCTTTATAGCTTGAACATTCACCTAAAGGAGTTTTAGTAAATTCATATCGGTACTCATAATCATTTGTCGCTAATTCCCAACAAACACATTTCATTTTCTGTTCTTGGAATCCTGTCATTTTTAAGAATACCGATTGCATTACATAGTCACATAATGGATATGTTTCAATTCCGTTGCCAATTCCCGTACTTGCTGACACAACATCTTTAAGAATGTCTAAAATTGGTG
Source organism: uncultured Flavobacteriales bacterium (assembly GCA_946886085.1). Next base: position 1,963 of record CAMPHX010000180.1, read on the forward strand.
ATAATATAAAATCCGTGTGAATACTAGGACGCATAATTTTCATATATTTCAATTGAGGAACTTATTCGTGACCTTAAATTTCCCAAATTACTTGGTGCTTTAGTGTGTGAATTATCTAACTTAAACTCACTAATTTGGTTTTCAATATCTTTTTTCAGATTTTCTTTTTCTCCGCTTTCAATTGTTTTATTTTCAAAAACAACTGTGTAAATATGCCCAAAGAAATACATATCTAAATCAATAATTGAAGAGAATTGTTTCGGAATTTCTAATAAATTTAGGGATTGTTGTAATTTCAAAAAACGTTCATCATATTTTTTGTCAGGAAATATATCTGTAAATTTTCCGTACTTAGTTTCTGAGTCAGCAATAACAGAATAAATATATTCTTCATAATATTTTTCCATTTGCGGCTTATAACTTCGAGCTATGTTGTTTGCACTTTTATCCTTATTAAATTGTGACAATAAAGATAAATATCTAACAAAATCAACCTTTGTTAAATTACTTAGAATTTTAACTGAAAATGAATCGCAAAAATCTGGTTTAAAAAACTGCTTCAAATCATCATCTAAGAAGTATAAAGATTCTCTGCTTTCTTGGGCTAATAATCGTGTTCCTTGAATATTGATATTTCTAAAAACTGATGAATAATATTTTTGTTGTTGTTTTTCATATGAAATATACGGGACTAAATAAGAGAAACCTAAAAATGATGATTCAAGAAACTTATCGTCAATATTGTAATCTATTTTTTTGTAATTACCTTGTGTAATCTTTGCGAGTATATCTTGTTTGCTTTTCCCTTTTTGTGTTAGTAAACTAAATTTCCACTCAAAAATGTTATCAAGTTGCTCATCTTCTTCATCTTCATCATTATTTTCATCTGCAAAATTTTCAATTGTTTTTTTATACTCCGATTCGTCAGGAAATAATCCAAGAAATGCTAACAAAATACTAGTAAGTCGTTGTTGTCCATCAAGTATTAAATTTTGATTTATATTTTCATTTTTATAGGCTCCTATTGTAACTGGTGGAACAAACTCCTTCTTTTTTAATGTTTCAATTAAAGTTTTAACATCTTTTTCTTTCCATACAAAATAACGTTGATAATCTGGAAGAATAATGTTCTTTTTAAGAATTAAATCAATCCAATGTTTCAGAGAATATTCTCCGTAATAAACTCTGTTTTCCATAAATAATTTATTTGGTTTAATACCATTGTTGTTCATTATAATATTTGTTAGTAACAATGTCTATATTGTTAGCATTTTAAGTTAACCATTGTTAGGTGGGTCTGAATAATTTGTTCTTTGTCTGTTAGATGAGGCAAGTTAAAATGAAATTCGTTTTTACTGTAACTACTAGAAGGGAAATATTTATACTCTTTAACCAATTCTTGTTTTGCTTTTTTAAGAAGATTAGTAAAACCTAATTCATAACAGAACACAATTACCCCTGCATAGTTATGATGGGAGCTTAAATAACCTTGAAGCTGAATAATGGCATCCCTAAGTGATTTAGGCCCATGCCAAACTTTTAATTCAAAAATATGTTTACTTTTCCCGTCTTTAGTTGTAATAGATATGTCTGTTTTGCCTTTACAATTCTTTGCTTCTCTGCTAACCCTGCCCTTAAAAATTACATTGAGTGTCGTAAACATTTTATCTCGGATGTTATCTTCATTCATTCCTTGATATGATTGAGGTTCATCTTGCATAGTTGTCGTCAAGTGCTGAATAGATTGAATTATTTTTTTGAATTGTTTCCCTTCTCTTATTTTTGAATCATTCGTGTCAGTTTTTGAGGAACTCTCCTTTCTACTTCGTCTTGTAGTTATTTTTTCATTAGAATTTTTGCTGTCTATACCAAGGAAGTTTTCCTTCCATTCCTTAAATGGTTCATCAAGAGCAAAAATTCGAACTCCATTTTTGTGACAAGCTTCTCTAAGCTTAATTATTCCAGATGGTCCGTACCCAAGAGAGTAGTTATAGCCAAAGTCCTCTGAAAAAAACCACACTGAAGATATTTTGATAGCTATGTGAATAATTGCAGGGAACTGGTCTATTAATCCAGAAGTCAGAAAATTTTTATAAATACCCATCTTTAAATTACGGGCTCTAAAACTTTCAAGACCTGATTCACTATTAAAAGCAGAAGAAGGATTTATAGCCTCATGAAATTCGTAAACAATAATATTGTCGTAATGATGTCCATCAATTAACTCTGCAAGTCGGTAAGCAGCGTCTGAAACTAAAGACAGGTCTTGGTGTTCTTTCATTTTTTTGTATGTCGTTGAAGTTAGCACTGTCTTCATAGAGTTACTAATAACATCTATATACGCAATACTATGTATATTTC
>CAMPHX010000181.1 GCA_946886085.1 uncultured Flavobacteriales bacterium
AACTACATTAGCTGTATTTGCTTTTGTAAAAATACATAAACGTAAATTAAATAATTAAAATGAATCTTGAGCTTTTAAATATAGTCAATTTTTAATCATTTATTTTGTAATGTGAAATTCTAAATAAGTTTTAATACTTTTACATACAACAGAACAACGAAGCAATGAGCTCATTTTTAGCATTTATAAAACTTATTCGTTTACCTAACTTATTAATTATTGTATTAACACAATATGCTATTCGATATGGGCTTATTTATGCTATCATAACCAACATGACAGATACCGGAGCAGTTAACTTTCTGCTATCGGAACTCAATTTTTTTCTATTAAGCTTATCTACCGTGCTTATTGCAGCAGCAGGCTATATTATTAATGATTATTTTGATGTAAAAATTGACAGGGTAAATAACCCTAAAGAAGTTATAATAGGAAAGCATATTAAAAGAAGAGTAGGAATGGGAGCTCACATTGTTATTAATTTCTTGGCAATTATGATAGCTATTTATGTTGCCTATACTATGGGGATGATAAAATTAGCAGCTATTCAAGTATTAGCAGTTGGAGCCTTATGGTATTATTCCGTTTCTTTTAAAAAACAATTACTTACCGGAAACATTGTTGTTGCTTGTTTAGCGGCTTTAGTTCCTTTTGTAGCAGGTTTATATGAAATGTTATTACAATATCAACATATTGATATTACCATAGCTAAATTATTACCCTTTTACGAAAACATGTTAGATGTAAATGATATCAAAAACTTAATTCATCAGAACTTTTCTATTATTATGAAATGGGTGTTAGGGTTTACCTTATTTGCCTTCCTTAGCACCATGATTAGAGAAATAATTAAAGATATTGAAGACTATGAAGGCGACAGAAAATTTTATAGCCGAACCTTACCTATTATATATGGTATAAATACAGCCAAAAAAGTATGTCAATTTATTCTCATTATAATGATGGTCTTCTTGGCTTATTTACAATACAGACAAATTTTAATGGGAGATACTTTTTCTCTATTTTACTTCTTGGTATTGGTACAATTTCCTTTAGGTTATTTGTTTGTCAAGATTAAAAAAGCTACTAAAAAAGAAGATTATACATTCATTAGCAAAATCATGAAACTAATTATGTTGTTTGGTATTATTTACCTTGCTGTTTTTAACTACGTTATCACTTCTTTTTAATGCATACAAAACTCAGTACACTTCATATTATTTTAGCTTCTAAATCTCCCAGAAGGCAACAATTACTTAAAGATATTGGTGTTGATTTTGAAATACGACTAAAAGAGGTTGATGAGGTTTATCCGTCAGAACTAAAAGGTAAAGAGGTAGCCCTATTTTTAAGTGAGTTAAAGGCAAAAGCTTTTAGAAATGACTTACAAACCAACGAAATCTTACTTACTTCGGACACCATCGTATGTTTGGGTGAAAAAATTCTTGGTAAACCAAAAGATAAACAACATGCTATAGAAATGCTTGGAGAATTATCCGGCAAAAAACATGAAGTAATTACTGCTGTAACGTTAACTTCAACAACTAAACAACACTCTTTTGCTGTCTCTACAGAGGTGTACTTTAAACCCCTTACCATAGAAGAAATTACCTATTACATTGATAATTACCAACCTTATGATAAAGCGGGCAGTTACGGTATCCAAGAATGGATAGGCTACATTGGTATTGAAAAAATTGTAGGTTCTTATTTCAATGTTATGGGGTTGCCTGTAAAAGAAGTTTATGAAGAATTGATTAAGTTTTAATCTCTCAAAATAGTAATTGTCCCTTTATGAACGGTATTTTCTTTATCATTCAATTCTAAAATGAAAAAATAAGTTCCATCATTTTGGTCTCCACCATTCCAATCATTCTGATAGCCTGTTTTTTCAAAAACCGTTTTTCCCCATCTATTAAGAACAACCAAACGGTTATCAGGAAAAGCATGTAAGTTTTTAAATACTAAATTATCATTTACTCCATCACCATTAGGAGTAAATACGTTTGGAATTATCAATTCATTTATTACATCAATAATCAATGTATCGTAAGCCATACAGCCTCCCGAATTAATAGAGGTAAGCACTACAACATAAGTTCCATTTTCTAAATAAGTATGTGTTGGAGCAAAATCGGTGCTTGTATTTCCATCTCCAAAATCCCAAAAATAAGTAGTTGTATTTTGACTATTATTTGAAAAATTAACATTTAAAGGAGCAATTCCGGTTGTAGGGTCAGCACCTGCAACAGCTGTATGAATATTTACTGTATCAATATTTATACTTCCTGAAACAGTACATCCATTAGCATCCATAACTACAATAGAAACCATTCCTCCAGGAAGGCTGTCGGCCGTTTGTGTAGTTTGATTATTTACCGACCATAAATAACCATAAGGAGCATTTCCTCCCACAACATTTGCTGTTGCAGTTCCATCAGCAGTATTGCAACTAGCAGAAGTATGAGTAAGTGTTAAACTCATTGAATCTGGATTAGTAATTTGTATAGTGTCAGTTACTGAACAACCTTGATTATCGGAAGTTGTAACATAAACTGTTCCTGAACTTAATCCTGTTTCGGTATTGGAAGTATTGGCCGAAGTTGACCAAGAATAAGAATATGGCGCAGTTCCTCCCGATGAAGTTAATGTAATGGCTCCATCATTTCCATTATGGCAAGTAATATTAGTTATCTGAATATTATTTGAAATAGGTGCCGGTTGAGTAATTAACACATTTCCTATTACAATACATCCATTTGCATCTGTTACCGTTACACTATACTGACCTGCTGATAACCCTGAAGCACTTTGTGTTGTTTGAATAGGGGTAGTATTCCAACTATAAGTATAGGGAGATACACCTCCATTTGCATTAGCTATTGCTGTTCCATCACTACCCCCATTACAAGAAGGCATACCTGTCATGGTAGGGTTTACTAATAACGCATTAGGCTCCGTAATTACAACAGTTGCAACAGAAATACATCCTACACTATCAGTTACAGTTACGTTATATGTTCCAGCAGAAAGTCCAGTAGCTGTTGGATTTGTTTGTATTGGGTTAGTATTCCAAGAATAAGTTACCGAACCCAATCCACCTGAAGCACTTGCATAAGCAACTCCACTATTTCCTCCGTTACAACTAACATTAACAGAACTATCTATTGCTACTTGTAAACTACTACCATTAGTTAAAACAAAAGTAGTATCTTTAGTACATCCGGAAATACTATCGGTTACTGTAACCATATAACTCCCAGGAGCTAAATTTGAAATTGTTTGAGTAGTTTGAGGTGGAGTTGTATTCCAAGAATAACCATAAGTTCCAGATCCTCCATTTATATTAACAGTAATAGAACCTGTATTTGCCGTACAAGGTGGGTTAGTAACAACAGAACCTCCAAAATTAAAATTACCTGCTCCAACAGTAACATAAACAGTATCTGTAAAAGGTATTCCTGCACAACCTCCGGTTACAGAAGCTACATAGGCAGTTGTTGAAGTTGGTGTAACCGTAACAGTTGGTCCGGTTGCTAAAACAGTTGAACTACCTACTTCTGTCCACTGAATATTATTAGGGTTTCCTAAAATTACCGGAGAAAACGGGATAACATTTTCTGTATAAATAGTTCCATTCCATAAAAACTCTCTACCCTCATTATTTACCGTCCATTGTGAATTAGCATTTCTGCCTGTTACTACCGTTGCTTGTGTTCCTCCATTATTATGAGTAGCATGTATAGCTTGACCTGTATTCCATGTTGTACACAATGGTTTGCTTATAATATGGGTTTGTACTCTACTTCCATTTTCATATAACTGAATTTGACTTGAGAACTGTAAATTAGTACAACTAAACATGGGGATGTTGCAATACTCTACGACAAAAATTCTGTTAGGGGCTGTTCCAACTGTAGCATATCGAACATTTCCACCGGCTCCCGGATTAATATCCTGCCAAGGACCTAATATTGCATTTTGAATTTCTGTTGTAGAAGCATCAGGAACATTAAAGTTAATTGACCATGGTGAAAAATTATTGGCATTAGCTAAATTAAAAGTAATATAATTGTTAGATGAAATTACACATTGTGTATAATTAGTTCCATAATAATTAAATGTAAAGCCTATAGGAACAACCCCAGAATGAGTATCATCACTTAAACTTATAGAAGTAGGATTAGATGAGTTTAAAACGGTGGCGTTAAAAGTTAAACTACCCGAACAAATAGTAGTATCATTCTCTAAAATAGTTATTTGAGAAAATAAGGTGCTACTCATAAAAATTACCAATACAATAC
>CAMPHX010000182.1 GCA_946886085.1 uncultured Flavobacteriales bacterium
TTTCACTTCCTTTTAAAAACTCCAATTCCACTACAAAAGAGAAACCGGATACGTTGGCATGTTGCATTTGGATTAATTCTGCTGCTGCTGCTGCTGTTCCTCCTGTTGCCAATAAATCATCATGAATCAACACATTCCAATCTTTTTTTACCACATCCTGATGCATTTCCATTGCTGCTGTTCCATATTCTAACTCATATTCATAAGAAACTGTTTTATAAGGTAATTTACCTCTTTTTCTGATAGGAATAAATGGAATATTTAACTTATTCGCCAATAAAATCCCGAAGAAAAAACCTCTACTTTCAATACCAACTATAGCATTCAAATGCATTTTCTCGGTTTGTTTAGCTAATTCATCAACAATTTCAGAACAAAGTTGTTGGTCTAAGAATATAGGGGTAATGTCTTTAAATAAGATACCCGGCTTAGGAAAATCAGGAACTTCTCTTATGGCTTTATCTAGTTTTTCACGAATCATTTTCGATTTTTTATCAGCTTACAATTTTAAGCACTTATTGTTTGGTAGGCAAGTGTCTTTCAAATTATTTTTTTAGGTGTAGTTGCTATAAAATCTTTCAAGTAAAACGGTTCAAAATAAGCTACGTCTTCCAACTGATTGTTGTTGATTTTTTTTAACGCCAACTCATTAATTTCTATAGCTGATGGCAATACATCATTATTAAAAACTGCATTTTTATTTTCGGTAAATAATGTTTGGCATTTTTCTGCTCCATCGCCAAAAAACATTACTTTTTGGTCAGTTAAAAATTTGCTGAAAGAATTTTCATCAATTATTTTGGCTGAAATAGGTTCTATTAATTCATTGTTAGCAGTATAAATAGCGGTATAAACCTCCATTCTTCGGGCGTCTATCATCGGACAAAAAAGTAAGTTCTTATCTGTGGTTTGTTTTGCCATACGCAATGCCATGGCTTGTAAGGTGTCAATTGCAATTAATGGCTTATTCAACGCATAACACAAGCCTTTTGCTGAAGACACCCCAATTCTTAACCCAGTGTAAGAACCAGGCCCTTTGCTTACTGCAACAGCATCAATATTATTAAATTTTATATTGGCTTTTTTTACCACTTTTTCTATAAAATTGGTTACATTTTCAGCATGATTATATTCTCCTCCAAGGTCTTCAATAGCTAATAATTCATTGTCTTTAGAAAGTGCTATAGAGCAAACTTTTGTTGCTGTTTCTATTCCTAATATTATATTCATTTTAATTCTCCATAATTTTAATTTCTACTCTTCTGTTGGCACTCATTTCTGTCTCCGATTTCGGATTTGGATGCAACATTTGCGTATTGCCATAGCCAATAGAGGCAATTCGAGTAGCTTCAATTCCATTTTCAATTAAATATTCTTTAACTGCTTTTGCTCTATCTTCAGAAAGAATTTGATAATCTTTTGTGTTTCTTTGGTTGGGGCCATTTACGTGTCCTTCTACTTCAATTTTTACATTTTTATTGATTTCCATAAATGCCAACAACGCTTTTAAATCGCCCGAAGCTTGAGGTAAAAACTTAGCTTGGTTGCCATAAAACTGAATGTTTCTTAAGTTTACTTTTCTGCCTTTTTGTATTTTCTCTAATAATACTGTTTGACTAAAAGTAGTTCTGTTAGAAGTAATGGTCGCTTCTTCAGAATAAATTAAATAGCCCGGAGAATTGGTGCTAATCGTAAGTTTGTATTTGCGTTGAGGAACGTCAACAGCATAAGTCATAATATTATTTTTTTCTACCAATTTTTTTCTCAATCAATCAATAATAATATTACCGGCAACAGGTTTGTTACTTATTTTATCTTTTATTTCAATACTCAACAAAAGGGAATTTGTTTCAACTATTGGCTCTTCAATTTTCACTTCAGGTTTTTCTCCTACTATATTAATGATTAAAGAATGACTTCCTCCTGCTCTTTTAGAGTTATTTATTACCAACACATATTGTTCGTCTTTTTTTACGGAGAGAGACTTACTATAATTATCATTAATTCCGGCAGCTACAAAAGGCATGTATCCATCTTTAGAAATTCCTGTGTTAGCACTTCTGGAAAGGTTGCTGCGTATAGGGGCGATTTTTTTAGCTTCAATTCTTTTACAAAATAAATTTTTATGCTCAAACAAAAGGAAGTCCCAATCGTTGCCTTCATCAAGAGACTGAATATCAAATGATAATTCTCCATCATAAGGAATTGAAATTAAATACCAAATGGTGTTTTTTTCAATTTCAAAATTTAGTGAGTCGTATAAATCATTACTTTCAAACTCTAAGGTTTCTCCATATCCCGAAATGTTTTTGGCCTCATAAAATGTGTCCGTAAGGTGCAACATTTTAGAACAGTCAGCATATTGAGCTTGACTATTGTTGAAGAAACAAAACAACAATAATATAACTATGTAATCAATCTTTAGCATAAGCAATCTACAAAATTAAGGATTGTTTATAAAAGAAATTTTCGAGCCAAAAGAAATGGCTTATTTACTTTTTCTCTTTCTCCAACGCTTCATCCACCAAGATAAGTTCGTTGAACCATTCCTCTCCAAACCTTCTGATAAGCGGTTCTTTTAAAAATTGGTAGGTTTTTACGCCCAATTCTTCTCCTAATTTACAAGCATCATCGCAAATATCCCAATAGGCATAATTTACAGCTGTATAATCCGCAATTTTGGATAACCTTACCGGAAATAAATGACAAGAAATTGGTTTTTTAAATGATGTTTTTCCATCTATGTAAGCCTGCTCAATAGAGCATTTGGTGATATTTTGTTCATCAAAAAAGACAAAAGCACATTCTTTTCCATCTACCAATTGAGTAACGTAATCACCATCAGCATCAACAGTATATAAATCTTCTTCTAAAGCGGCTATAGATTTTTCTGATAAATAAGGTTTTACCGATTCAAAAACATTTTCAAGTTCCTCTAATTCTTCTTGTTCTAATGGAGCACCAGCATCTCCTTGTACACAGCAAGCCCCTTTGCATGCATTGAGATTGCATACAAACTTTCTTTCTAAAATTTCCTCGGAGACAATGGTATCTTGGATTTGAATCATGTATTAATTAAAGATTAAAGATTGGAGATCCCGAAAAATGTTTTTCTTCGAAAAACTTATTTTTCGAGGATGCTCGAAAAAATAAAAAATTATAAATTTTTGGTTTTTCAGCATTAAATATTTTTTAGGATGTGGATAGTGTTTTCTAACATTTCATCAGTAAAATCCAAATGCGTTACCATTCTAATTTGCTGAGGACCAAAAGCGATGGTTAAAATATCTTTTTGTTTTAGCTTTTCGATGATTTCTGAATGAACAAAATTGGCATTGATATTTGCCACCACAATATTGGTATCTATAGGCATTAGACTATCAACAAAGGATAGATTTTGCAAAGCTTCACCTAATAATTTTGCTCTTTTATGGTCGTCTTTTAATCGCTCTATGTTATTTTCCAACGCATAAATTCCTGCTGCTGCAATAAAACCTGCCTGACGCATACCTCCACCAAATATCTTTCTTATTTGTCGGGCTTTTTTAATATCTGCTTTGCTCCCTACCAACAACGAACCCACAGGAGCTCCCAATCCTTTCGATAAACAAATAGAAATGGTATCAAAAGCATTCCCGATATCTTTGGCAGTATAATCACTTTCTACAATAGCATTAAAAATTCTGGCTCCATCCAAATGAAATTTCAATCCTTTTTCTTTACACAAAGCAGCTATTTCGTTTATATCGGCTAAGGAATAAATACTTCCCCCACCTCTGTTCATGGTATTTTCCAAACTCACTAACTGCGATTCTGGTTTATGTACATCATCCGGATTAATGGCTGATAAAATTTGATTAGCTGTTAACCTGCCTCTGTCCCCCGAAATTAGTTTGGTTGCCAACCCTGAATTAAATCCAATTCCACCACCTTCGTATTGATAAATGTGAGAAAGTTCATCACAAATTACTTCTCCGGGGGAGTTCGTATGAATTTTTATAGCTATTTGATTGGTCATAGTCCCTGATGGACAAAAAATACCGGCTTCTTTGCCAAACATGGTTGCTGCCAACTTTTCTAATTGGTTGATGGTTTCATCTTCACCAAAAACATCATCACCTACTTTGGCATTCATCATTGCCTCCAACATCTCTGGAGTAGGCTTGGTTACCGTATCGCTTCTTAAATCTATTTGCATAAGGCAAAGGTAAATTTTTAATTTATTTTATCAATATAAACTATAATTATTAAATTCATTCAAAATTGGAATTTAACAATAAAAAAGC
>CAMPHX010000183.1 GCA_946886085.1 uncultured Flavobacteriales bacterium
TAAAAGTTATATTTATAAATTTGCATCACTAAAATAAACACTATGGCAAAAAAATCAACATTCTCGAAAGCACAATACCTTAAGTGGTATGAGTCTATGTACCTGATGCGTAAGTTTGAAGAAAAACTTAGTCAACTGTACATTCAACGAGTATTCGGAGGATTTCTTCATTTATATATAGGACAGGAAGCGGTTGTTGCCGGAGCTGTTTCTGCAACTCGTCCTGAAGACAACATGATAACTGCTTACAGATGTCATGCCCACCCTATTGGTAAAGGAACTGAAATTAAATATTTAATGGCAGAACTTTACGGTAAAAAAACGGGATTATCTAAAGGTAAAGGTGGTTCTATGCACATGTTTGATGTAAGTAGAAAAGTTTTTGGTGGACACGGAATTGTTGGTGGTCAAATTCCTTTAGGAGCAGGCTTAGCTTTTGCGGATAAATACAAAGGAAATGATAACATTACCATGTGTTCTATGGGTGATGGAGCTATCAGACAAGGAGCGTTGCACGAAGCTTTTAATATGGCGATGGTTTGGAAATTACCGGTTATCTTCATTATTGAAAACAATAAATATGCGATGGGAACTTCTGTAGAAAGAACATCTAACGTTACTGAATTGCATAAAATAGGATTGAGTTATGAGATGCCTAGTGAGGCTGTTAACGGAATGGATGTTGAAGCAGTACATCATGCTATTGAAAAAGCAGCTAAACATTGTAGAGACGGAAAAGGACCTTATTTGTTAGAAATGGAAACGTACAGATATAAAGGACATTCTATGTCCGATCCTAGAAAGTATAGAACCAAAGAAGAAGAAGAACAATATATTAGCAACGACCCTATTGAAAAAGTGTTGCAAGTAATAAAAAAGAACAAATACGCTACCGATAAGCAAATTGAAGCGATACATGAAAAAGTAAAACAAGAAATTGTTGACGCTATTAAATTTGCTGAAGAGTCTCCATTTCCGGAGCCGGAAGATATGTATGAAGAAATTTATGCTGAACCAAACTACCCGTTTATTAAAGATTAGTTTGCAGATTAATTAAAAGTAAAATTAAAAACCAGGCTCTATTTAGTGAGCAATAAACGATACAGAATATGGCTGAAATAGTTAGAATGCCCAAATTAAGTGATACCATGACAGAAGGTGTTGTTGCAAAATGGCACAAAAAAGTTGGTGATACGGTTAAAGAAGGTGACTTATTAGCTGAAATTGAAACAGATAAAGCTACCATGGAATTCGAATCTTTTGTTGATGGTACGTTATTATATATTGGTGTTAAAGAAAAAGATGCTGCCCCTGTAGATACTATTCTCGCTATTTTTGGAGAAAAAGGAGAGGATTATTCTGCTCTTTTAAAAGATGAAGATAAAACAGAAGAAAAACCACAAGCTACTGAAAAAGCTGAAGCTAAGGCTGACAACAAAAAAGAGGAAGCAACCGAAAAAATAGATACTTCAGGAATTAATGCAACGGTGGTAAAAATGCCTAAACTAAGTGATACGATGACAGAAGGTGTGGTAGCAAAATGGCATAAAAAAGTGGGCGACAAAGTAGCTTCTGGAGATTTATTAGCAGAAATAGAAACCGATAAAGCTACCATGGAATTTGAATCTTTTGAAGATGGGGTGTTATTACATATTGGTATTGAAGAAGGTGGCTCTGCTCCTGTTGATGCTATTTTAGCAATTATTGGAGAGAAAGGTGCTGATTTTGAAACCTTAATAAAAGCAGAAAAAGCGGGTGCTAATAAAACGGAAGAAAAACCAAAACAAGCTGAAGAAGCTCAACCACAACCAAAAGAGGAAACAAAAACAACTAGCACTACTTCTACTCAAACACAAAACAATACCGCTACAGGAAGCAGGATTATTGCTTCTCCCCTAGCTAAAAAAATTGCTGATGATAGAAACATCAACTTATCTTTAATAAAAGGAAGTGGAGATGGCGGAAGAATTATTAAGTCTGATGTTGAAAATTATCAAGGCGGTACATCAGCTGCTTCTTTTGTTGGTGTTGAAAAATATACCGAAGAACCGATTTCTCAAATGCGTAAAACCATTGCAAGAAGATTGGGTGAAAGTAAATTTTCTGCACCACATTTCTATTTAACCATAGAAATGGATATGGATAAAACCATTGAAGCCAGAAAAGCTATTAATGAAATTGCTGCGGCAAAAATATCTTTCAACGATTTTGTGATAAAAGCTGCTGCATTAGCATTGAAAAAACATCCAAAGGTTAATTCTTCTTGGTTAGAAGATAAAATAAGATACAACGAACACGTAAACATTGGTGTGGCTGTAGCTGTTGAAGAAGGTTTATTGGTTCCTGTTGTTCGTTTTGCTGATGGAAAACCGTTGAGCATCATTACTTCTGAAGTAAAAGAATTTGCACAGAAAGCAAAAGATAAAAAACTTCAACCTCAAGATTGGGAAGGAAGTACATTCACCATTTCTAATTTGGGAATGTTTGGTATAGATGAGTTTACTGCTATTATCAATCCACCGGATGCTTGTATTATGGCTGTTGGAGGTATTAAAGAAACGCCTGTAGTTAAAAACGGACAAATTGTTCCTGGAAACATTATGAAAGTTACGCTTTCTTGCGACCATAGAGTTGTTGATGGAGCTACCGGAGCTGCTTTCTTACAAACCTTTAAACACTTAATGGAAAATCCGGTTATTATGTTAGGACAACAAAGTATTTGATACTTACATCTTATAGTTATAATGAAAAAGCCAAGTGAAGAAATTTCACTTGGCTTTTTTATACGCTATAGTTTACACTGTTTTAATCCAATCTTGTTCAATAAAAAACCATTTAGATTAAGCTCATAAAAAAAAGCAGCTTCCATAATTGGGAAGCTGCTTTTTAAGATTAACTGAATTAAGTTATTAATGAAGGATTACTTTTTTAACAACAGTTGCTTTATCTGTAGTTAAGCTTATAAAGTAAATACCTTTATCGTTTCCACTTAAATCAATAGTTTCTACTAAACTTGCTGAGTTGGTGAAATTGTTTTTAGAATAAACAATCTTACCTTGAACATCAACAATAGTTAACGTAGTATTAATAGTAGCACCATTAATCATTACATTAAGTAGTCCATTGGTTGGATTAGGATAAATTGCAATAACATTTTCATTTCCTAACTCATCAATATCAGTACATAATTGGAAAGTGATATTAATGTCATCCGTATACATACAACCTGAAACAACATCGGTAACCGTTACAGTAATGTTGTAAGTTCCGTTACCGCCCATCAAAGTGGTATCAATTAACTCCGTTTGAGCCATTCCACCAGTTGACCAAGAATAAGTATAATTACCACCACTTCCTGCATCAAGTAAAATACTTTGGTTTGAACATAATGTGGTGTCAGCACCTAAATCAACAACAATAGGTATACATGGAGGAGTTGTGAACGTAAATGGACCAACCCAATTACTAGTATCTCCTAATCCGCAATCAGCTTGAACATAATAGTCATAAGCAGTTCCTGGAGTTAACCCTTGTAATAAATATGGTTTAGCAGCTACTGCTTGAGGGTTACCTGTTCCTAATGTGAATCCGGTTACATCCCACTCAATGTTCCAGTTAGTAGCTGTTCCATTTTCTGTCCAATCTAACATGGCTGAAGTTGGTTGGATGTTAAATGCAGTTAAGTTAGAAGGGTCTGAACAAGTAATTGCATTATATACTTCTACATCGTCAACCACATTTCCATAACCATAGTTATTAATACCTTCAAACGCTATTTGATAAGTTGCTGAAGGATTAGGTAAAGTTAATGTATCAGCTGTCCAAACCGAAACATCTGCTGTATAATGAGCTATTTGTGTCCAAGTACCAGTAGTACTAGTTCTATAGTACACTTTTAGTTCATTTTGATCTCCGGACCAATCTTCTTGTCCATAGAAGAACGCTAATTCAGGAGTGTTTACAGCACTTAAATCCAAAATAGGGCTTATTAATTTAACAATTGGAGAATTAGTACCAGACTGAGATACAAATTGTGCATTTTCAGTACCGCTGTAAGCAGTTGTAATTGCACCACCTGTAGAACCTGTAGCATACGTCCAGCTTCCTGTTCCTATTTCTTCAATTTGAGTCCAACAATCTCTAGTGTTACTTGTTGTTTCAAAATCTTCTAAGAAAGGGAAAGCAGTAACTGCATTACAAGCCGTTGTAAATGCAAATGGACCAGACCAATTACTGAATCCGTTAG
>CAMPHX010000184.1 GCA_946886085.1 uncultured Flavobacteriales bacterium
ACAATACTGTAGTGGTTTTGAGGTAAAAAAAAACACGGAGAATTCCGTGCTTTTAGTGTTCATATTTTTTTAACGATTAATTAAAATAATCTTTCATTTTATCAAAAAACCCTTTTTCTTTTCCGCTTAGTTTAGGTTGAAAATTTTCAGCAGCTCTTAGTTTCTCTAGTGTTTCTTTTTCTGATTTAGTAAGTTCTTGTGGGGTCCAAACATTAATGTAAATTAAGAAATCTCCCTTGCCATAGCCTTGTATGTTGGGTAATCCTTTGCCTTTTAGTCTTAACACCTTGCCACTTTGAGTTCCGGGTTCAATTTTTACTTTCACTTTTCCGTCAACTGTTGGAATTTCTATAGAAGTTCCTAATGTAGCATCAACAAAGTTGAGGTACAAATCATACAATAAGTTTACACCATCTCTTTTAATATTTTCGTGAGGTATTTCTTCAATTAATATGATTAAATCTCCGGCAATACCATCTTTTGGTCCTGCATTTCCTTTTCCGGAAACGGAAAGCTGCATACCATCTTCCACTCCTGCAGGAATGTTAATAGTTATGGTATCTTCTTTTCTAATTAATCCATCACTGTTAGCATCCGCTGGCTTTTTGTCAATTATTTTTCCATCACCACCACAAGCCGGACATGGTGAAGAAGTTTGCATTTGTCCCAAAATAGTATTAGCAATTCTGGTAACTTGTCCTGTACCATTACATTGGCTACAGTCTTTAAAAGTTACTCCTTCTGCATTAACTAATTTATTTACTTTAATTTTTTTCTCAACACCATTCGCTATTTCTTTTAAGGTCATTTTTACACGCACTCTAAGATTAGTACCCCTAGAAACTCTTCTTCCTCTGCTTTGTCCACCTCCAAAACCTCCAAAACCACTTCCGAAAATATCACCAAATTGGGAGAAAATGTCATCCATATTCATTCCTCCACCACCAAATCCACCTCCGGCAGCACCTCCAACCCCTTGATGACCAAAACGGTCGTAGCGTTGTCTTTTTTCAGGGTTGCTTAGAACTTCATAAGCTTCAGCAGCTTCTTTAAATTTATCTTCAGCAGTTTTGTCGTCAGGGTTTTTATCCGGATGGTATTTAATTGCCATCTGGCGATAAGCTTTTTTTATTTCGGCTTCAGATGCATTTTTAGATATTCCTAATACTTCGTAATAATCTCTTTTGCTCATTATTGTAGTTAATCGTTTTTTTTGTTAATCGTTATTTGTTATAGAGGTCAACCTCAAACATCAAACTTTGAACTTCAAATTTTTTATTGCCCCACCACCACTTTGGTATATCTTATCACTTTTCCATTAAGTGAATAGCCTTTTTCAACTTCGTCAATTACTTTTCCTATTTCTTTTTTGCTAGGTGCCGGAATCTGAGTTATTGCTTCATGGAACTCTACATTAAAAGGTTCTCCAACTTGTGATTTGGTTGGTTCTAATCCTTTTTGTTTTAGAATGGAAAGCATTTTTTCATGAATTAATTTCATTCCATCTTTAACGGAATCAATATCTTTTGCATCTTGCATTGCTTTTGATGCTCTTTCAAAATCATCAATTACCGGAAGCAAAGCGGTTATTATTTCTTCACCAGCAGTTTTAAATAAATCTAATTTTTCTTTTTGGGTTCTTTTTCTGAAGTTTTCAAAATCAGAGTAAAGACGAAGGTATTTGTCTTTGGCTTCTTGCAGTTCTATTTCTAATTGTTCTTCTTTTGTTAGTTCTTTTTGTTCTTCCTGATTTTCCGAAGCTTTTTCTTCATTATTAGCTTGGATATTTTCTTCTTGAATATTTTTTTCTTCTTCGTTTGTTGTCATAATCTTCAAAAATTTAAAAAATAGTTTTTTAAGGAAGTCAAAAATACTACCATTTGAAATGAAATAGTCAATTTGTCATAATTTTGTTGTAATGTCAGGAATTAATGACAAATTAAACTCAACTCACACTAAAAATAAGGTAAGGAATTATTTTTTTACGAATTTACTTAGTGCGTCAATTAGTGCTTCGCCTCTTAAGTTTTTGGCAATAATTTTACCATCGCCATCAATTAAATAATTAGTAGGAATTGAATTTACTTGGTATAGTTGAGCACCTTCAGAATTCCAGCCTTTAAGGTCGCTAGTGTGGTTGTCCCAAATTAGTCCATCTTTTTCAATAGCAGCTTTCCAAGCATCTTTATTGGTGTCTAACGAATATCCATAAACCGTAAAACCTTTGCCATTTTTAAAGGTAGTATTTTTGTATTTATTGTAAGCATTAACAACAGCAGAGTTTTCTTTACGACAAGGTACACACCATGATGCCCAAAAGTCAACCAATACTACTTTTCCTTTTAATGAAGACAAACTAATTTCTTTTCCTTCAGGATTATTAAATTTTAAATCAGGAGCTTTGTTTCCAACCTCTAATCCTGTATTTTGTTTGTACATAAAACCAACAGTTATTAATATCATTAATAAAAGTGCAAATGTGGTTTTAAATTTTTTGATGATTTCCATGTGTTAATAGTTTATTTGGAAAATTAAAATCAATATTAGTGCCGAATTACAAACGTATAATTTCAGCACCAATTTTATTTAATCTTGTGTCAATATATTGGTAACCTCTATCAATTTGTTCGATGTTGTTTATAATACTTGTTCCGTCTGCCGACATTGCAGCAATAAGCAAAGCAACACCAGCTCTAATATCAGGAGAAGACATAGTGGTAGCTCTTAGGTTATAATCTCTATTAATTCCAATAACAGTTGCTCTGTGCGGATCGCATAAAATAATTTGTGCTCCCATATCTTTTAATCTATCAATAAAAAATAACCTGCTATCAAACATTTTTTGATGAATAAGTACAGTTCCTTTTGCCTGAATGGCTGTCACTAAAATAATACTCAATAAGTCGGGAGTAAAACCTGGCCATGGTGCATCGTAAATTGTTGGTATAGAACCATCAATCATTCGTTTTATTTCGTAATGTTTTTGAGAGGGAATGTAAATATCATCACCTTTTATTTCTAATTGTATTCCTAATCTTTCAAAAGTTTCAGGAATTCTTCCCAACATATCCACTCTACAGTTTTTTATAGTAATTTCAGATTGAGTTGTAGCTGCCAAACCTATAAACGAACCAATCTCAATAAAATCGGGAAGTAAAGTATGAGTACAACCATTCATTTCTGAAACGCCTTCGATTTCAAGTAAATTAGAACCAACGCCTTTTATTTTTGCTCCCATACTATTTAACATGGAGCAAAGTTGTTGTAAGTAAGGTTCGCAAGCTGCATTGTAAATGGTGGTTTTTCCTTTTGCCATTACGGCAGTCATAAGAATATTGGCAGTTCCTGTTACAGATGGCTCGTCAAGCAAAATATATTTTCCTTCAAGTTTATCTGCTTTAAGGGTGTAGAAGGTATTTTTAGCATCATACTCATAAGTAGCTCCTAATTTAGAGAAACCTAAAAAGTGAGTGTCTAAAGGTCTTGCTCCAATTTTGTCACCACCTGGCTTAGGCATGTAAGCAATTTTAAATCGAGTTAAAAGAGGACCTAAAATCATTATAGAACCTCTTAATGAAGCAGCTCTTTTTTTGAATTGATCGCTTAATAAATAATCGAGGTTTATATTATCGGATTGAAAATGAACTGTTCCATTTCCAGCACGGTTAACTTTAACACTTAATTCTTCCAATAAATCAATTAAAAAATTTACATCTCTAATATCAGGCAGGTTGTGTAAAGTAACTTTTTCAGCGGTTAGTAATACAGCACATACTACTTGTAGTGCTTCATTTTTAGCACCTTGAGGTGTTAAATCTCCTTTAAGTTTAGTTCCTCCTTTAATTTGAAAACTTCCCATTTAATATCTTCTTTTTTTAAAGTTACTTTTTGAACGTTGATTATTGTTTTTCTTTCCTCTAGGTGCATTAGATTGTCTTTTGGTTTTATCGACAGATAATATTTCGTCTGTACTTAAAAATTCAAAAGTATCTTCTAATTGCAATTTTCCCTGTGATAAAGTTTTTAAATCAGCAAGAATTAACTCGTCATTAACACTATCTCTATTAAAAGTAAGATAGGTTTTTTTCATTAGGTTAGCAATTATCCTAATAAGTGCATTTTTTTCTTCTTTTTCTTCAATAAGAATAGCTTGATCGATTAGATTTTCTATAGTTTTTCCGTAATGTTTAAATTTTATATTAT
>CAMPHX010000185.1 GCA_946886085.1 uncultured Flavobacteriales bacterium
ATCTGCTATAGCAATAGAATTTACATATAAATAAGTATGATTTAAGTCAAATAAAACAATATCAATCGAAAAAGTATCTAAAATTGCTTCAACTCCTTGACTAATTATACTTTCTATACTTTTTTCCATAAAAACGAGAGGTTTTGATGCGTCTACGTTAAAATGAAATAGAAAGTTTATTTGTAAATTAGTATATTGTTTTAATAAGGATAATAGGCTATTCGTTTGATTTATTTTTTTCGGTCAATGATTAGTTTTTTAGATGTTAACAGGTTCTCTACTTTAATATTTACAAAGTAAATACCTTGATTAAATTCGTTTACATCAATTTGTTCTGATAAGAATTTATCTTGTAGAATGAATGTTTTGCTCATTACTTGTTGACCAATGCTGTTATAGATTTCAATACTAATTTCATTTCCTTTTTTACCTTCTAATTGTACCGTGAACTCATTGTTGGCAGGATTAGGATAAAGCGAAATGTTACTTGTACCGTTAGCACAATTTACAGCTACCATATCGAAATATTCAAAATTCCCATTAAAATCGGTTTGTTTTAAACGATAATAGGAAGTTCCATTTATTGGATTTACATCTCTAAAAAAATACGAATTAATATTATTGCTATTTCCTCCACCTTTTATAGTTGCAATGACCTCAAAGTTGATAGCATCAGAACTTTTTTCAATGGTATAAAAGTCATTATTTATTTCGGTAGCTGATAACCATTTTAAATCTACGGCACCATTTGTTGGAGCGCATACTGCATCAAATGATATTAATTCTATAGGTAATGGAGGATTAACAGCTCCTTCAATGGTAATGTCGAAATCACAATCACTTCCGGCAAAACCATCAACAGCAATGTAATAGGTAGTATTTGGTGGGAGTAGAACTGGTCCAAACTGAAAAGCAGTAGTGTCATTACTGGCAGAGCAGAAAATTTCTGAATAAGTCATAGGGTCGCAGCTAACAGTAGCTTGTACTATGGAAACTTGTATTCCGTTTTGTGAAGGGGAACAAACTTGGTTGTCAAATATGATGGTAACACTATCGCCACTACTATTGGTAGTAAATTGATACCATACGGTATTTTCAAGTGTGATACCTCCACATCCGCTAAAGAAAGCTTCTTCGCTTAAATTAACAGTAGCATTACTGGTTTGAGTAGCTGTTGTTGTTCCTAGTCCTAAATCAATGGCATTACTACAATGATCGTTACAATTCGGCCAATTAATAGCATAACCATAAGCAGTATCATTTTGAAAAATTTGGTCGTTAAATGAATTTGGAAAATTAATCCAAGCAACTACAGAGCTATTATTATTAGGAATAAGTGTATTTAATAAAGTAACTGTTGCAGAAGTTCCTCCCGCAA
Source organism: uncultured Flavobacteriales bacterium (assembly GCA_946886085.1). The sequence continues at coordinate 1,379 of CAMPHX010000185.1, forward strand.
TATTTTGTCCTGTAAATGGTACAGTAACTGGATTCCCACCATCAATGGTATAGGTGATATCAAAACTGCTAAGGATAGGTGTAGCCGTACAAGGTAAAGCGTTATTGGTAACAGTTGCTTCAATTTCATATTCGCTTCCCCAACAGCTGGCAACTAAAGTGAGTGCTGCATCTAAAGGAGTGTCGGTAATATGGAAATTATCAAAAGCAAAATTATACCAATTCGGATAATTTGGATTGCCATAATATGGACGAGCTAATACTCTAAATTTCACACAGCTTTGTCCAACTAAAGTACATAAATCTCTTTCCATTCTTGTCCATGTATCTACCGGACTAGTTTGCGAATTAGCCCAATAATTGGTTTGGTTGTACCAAGTAGCATTAGGGCCATTACCTAATTGAATCCATGTTGTTCCACCATTAATACTGTATTCCACTTTAACCCAATCAGAAGAATGAAGGCTGTGTTTAATATCAAAACTAAGTTGTGGATTTAAAAGGTTAGTAAAATCAAAAACGGGGCTTTCTATCCAAATTTGAGTACCATCATAATAAGGAGCAGCAGTTTCAATGTACCAACTATCGCCATTTCCTTGCGGTCCGTTGAGGTAAGGAATATTTCCTAATAAGAAATTACGACCACCATTTCCGGGAGGGTTTTGTCCTGAGGCTAACCAATACCCATTTCCACCATTAAAATTTTCATAATATGGGAAACTAGAAATAGTTACTTGAGTAACATTGATAGATGTCGCTAGAGTATCATTGGTAGGATTAATATCGCCAGAAAGAAGAGTAAAAGTGTTAAAATTATAAGTTCCAATTGGAGTCATGTTGATAGTTGTAGGAAAAGTATAATTAACAAATCCGCCCACAGGAATAGGTCCGGGAACTGTGCCAGATAAAGTGGTAACAACCTGACCGGTAATGTCGCATTGAATAGGAACATTGCTAATAGGGTTGCAACTTCCATTAAATACCCTAACTGTAACTTGTTGTGCAGTGTCATAGAGACAACCATTACTTAGAGGTTCAATATAAGCTACCACACCAACATCTCCACCAATACCCATTTCCACCATTAAAATTTTCATAATATGGGAAACTAGAAATAGTTACTTGAGTAACATTGATAGATGTCGCTAGAGTATCATTGGTAGGATTAATATCGCCAGAAAGAAGAGTAAAAGTGTTAAAATTATAAGTTCCAATTGGAGTCATGTTGATAGTTGTAGGAAAAGTATAATTAACAAATCCGCCCACAGGAATAGGTCCGGGAACTGTGCCAGATAAAGTGGTAACAACCTGACCGGTAATGTCGCATTGAATAGGAACATTGCTAATAGGGTTGCAACTTCCATTAAATACCCTAACTGTAACTTGTTGTGCAGTGTCATAGAGACAACCATTACTTAGAGGTTCAATATAAGCTACCACACCAACATCTCCACCTTCACGAATGTTAAAATTATCAAAAGCGAAATTGTACCAATTGGGGTAGTTTGGGTTGCCATAATACGGACGAGCGAGTACTCTAAATTTTACACAAGCCTGTCCAGCAAGCATACAAAGGTTGTGCTGTACTTGTGTCCAAGCATCTACAGGAGCAGCTTGAGAATTTGCCCAATAATTCGTTTGGTTATACCAATTAGGAGAAGAACTATTCCCTAATTGCGTCCAGGAAGTACCGCCATTGGTGCTGTATTCCACTTTCACCCAATCCGAAGAATGTAAGCTGTGTTTAATGTCCATACTTAACTGAGGACTAGTTAAAGCACTAAAATTAAACACAGGACTTTCTACCCAAATTTGAGTTCCTGTATAATAAGGAGCAGTAGATTCAATGTACCAACTTTTTCCTTGTCCTTGAGCACCATTGAGGTAAGGAATAGCATCATTAATAAATAACCTAGAAGCATCAGTAGTACTATTTATTCTGGAAACCCATCCATCATTATTCGTGTTGAAATTAGCTAGATAAGGGAAGGTATTTAAAACGTTATTGATACGTGTTTCTACCAAATTATCATTAGCAGGGAAACTATCAGTAGCCAATAAAGTAGTAACAGCAATATTGTGTGTAATAGCAGGGCTTAAATCAAGTGTGTTGGTAAAAGTATAAATGTAATTTCCAAAACTAGGCACAGGACCAGGCATGGTTTCATTAATGATAGGACCACCATTCAATTGCAAAGAAATAGGCACATTATACAATGGGCGACAAGTGTTGTTACTAACAACTACCGAAATAGTTTCAGCAGCACCAAAAGAAGCACAATCTCTAGCATCACTTAAGATGATTTCAAGTGGTTCCATATCATCAGGATGTCCGGCATCAATCTCAAAATTATCAAAAGCAAAATTGTACCAATTCGGATAATTTGGATTACCATAATATGGACGAGCTAATATTCTAAATTTAACACAAGGCTCACCGGAAAGAACACAAAGTTCTTGCTCCATGTGTGTCCAATTAGCCACAGGAGCAGCTTGCGAATTAGCCCAATAATTGGTTTGATTGTACCAAGTAGCATTAGGACCATTGCCTAACTGAGCCCAAGAAGTACCACCATTAGTGCTGTATTCCACTCTTACCCAATCCGAAGAATGAAGGCTGTGTTTAATATCAAAACTTAATTTAGGATTGGTAAGATTAGTAAAATCAAACACAGGACTTTCCACCCAAATTTGAGTACCATCATAATAAGGAGCAGTAGTTTCGATGTACCAACTATCCCCATTTCCTTGTGTACCACCTAAGTAAGGTACATTTCCCAACAACCAATTACGACCACCATTTCCGGGAGG
>CAMPHX010000186.1 GCA_946886085.1 uncultured Flavobacteriales bacterium
ATTTTAATCAAAAGATTAGCTTTACTTTTGCATAGAAATTTAAAGTGATTACCTACATGGATTTTCCTAAACCATTTTAAATTCAACCTTTATGAGTAATGATTTTTAAAGTTAATGGATTAAAAACTTTATTTTTAATAGCAATAATTTTTCTAGCTTTAAATGCTAAAGCACAAACTCCAACTACTTGTTTCGAAATAGAAAGTATCCTTGTAGATGCTTGTGGTTCTCCCGAAGGAGAAAATGAAATGGTTCGTTTTGTTGTAGGGAATACTCCTCTTAATGTAGCTAACATGAATGTGAGTTGGCCAAACTCGACAAACCCTTGGTTAAACATTTGTCAGAATACCACTACAGCAAACGCTGTTAGTGCTTTAAATGCTACAGTTCAAGGTTGTGGCTTATTACTTGAGCCAACCAATGGTGTTTTACCGGCAGGAGCAAGAGTATTGCTTATTACAAGTACCGCTATTGATGTAAATGCCAATTCTTTTGCCAATTTGGCTGATACGATGTACGTTATTTTTCAATGTGCGGGAAATACCTCGGGGCATTTTGCTAATTGGAGTACTTCCCCAGGAATGAGAACCTTATCTATTTCGTTTTCATCGCCAAGTAGTTGTTCGGATATAGTTACCTATGATAGAACATTATTGGTCAATCAAAATGGAACTATTGGTGGAGCATCAGCAATAAGAGATGGAGCATTAGCTAATTTCGATTGGCAAGGCAATGCAACGTATGATAACTTTGCTTGTCAAGCTCCTTTTGTTCCTGCTAATGTAAGTATTACTGCGTTGTCTTCAACTACTATTTGTCCGGGAGATAATATTCAATTAATGGTAAATGCTAGTAGTTCACTACAAAATTTACTTTGGACCGGTGGTAATGGATCTTTTAGCTCAACAACAAGCAATACCATTACTTATTTTTCCTCAATAAACGATACCTCAGATTTTTATATTTATGTAGAAGGTTCGGCAGCTTGTGGAACTATTGCGGATAGTATTTTAATTACCATTAATCCTCCCGCTACAGCTACTCAAAACGTAAGTATTTGTCAAGGACAAACTTATACCTTACCGGGAGGAAGTCAGGTAAATACACAAGGAACGTATATTGATACTATCTTTGGTGGAGCAGCATCAAGTTGTGACAGTATAATTACCACTAACCTTGCGGTAAATAATTTTACCACAGGTTCAACAAGCGTTTCAATTTGCCAAGGAGATAGTATTTACCTAGAGGGAGATTTTCAAACTATAGCTGGAAATTATATCGATACACTTGTTGGTGGAAGCAGTGTAGGGTGTGATAGTATTATCACAACTACTTTAAGCATTAGTCCAACAAAATTTACTACTCAGAGTTTTACTGAATGTCCCGGATTTAGTGTGTCGGTTGGAGGAAATGTTTATACTTCAACAGGAGTTTATACAGATGTACTTACCACTTCTTTAGGATGTGATAGCATTGTAGAAACCAACTTAACTATTATTGCTACCAGCCAAGTAAATATAGTACAAAACAACATTACCATTTGCAGAGATGAATTACTAACGGGCTTTGTTATAAATACAACTGGTGGAGCTAATTTAGTTTGGAGTTCAGGAGAAACAGGAGTTGACTCTATAATTGTTTTTACCGAAGGAATTTATACTGTAACATCAACTGATAATGGCTGTATTTCTGAAGATCAAATAGAAATTACCAGAGACGAATGTTTAGTGCCGACTATTTTTGTCCCAAATACTTTTACGCCTAATAATGATAATAATAATGATGTCTTTATGATAAAAGGCAGTGAATTTGACTTTTTTGAAGCAACTATCTTTAATAGGTGGGGAGAGCAGTTATTCTCATGGAAAGAAATAAACGAAGGCTGGGATGGAACTTATCAAGGAAATGTTGTACCAACCGGAACTTATTTTTATTTGATTGATGTTACTTTTTTAGGAGGTAAAAGAGAGTTTATTAAAGGTTCGGTTACATTACTTAGGTAAAAAAACAACTTTTAAGTCATTTTTAACGTTTCGGTTAATATAATTGTAAGAATAACAGGATTGTAAAGTGTTTTTACAACTTAAACTTACTTTAGCTTTAATGATTACTTGTTCACTGCAAATTTATCAGTACAAGTATGCGAATTAGCAATTATTTATTTAATTGGAGATACAAGTTGTGGTTGTAGTTGATAAGCTAAAGTTGTTTTAGACAATAACTTGTTGTTAAATAATTGTTTAAAAGTTAATATTTTTATAACATGATAAATAGCGTTGAGCTCAATTATCAAACGTATATTTGTTTTAGAATTTAAAGTGATTACCTATATGGATATTCCTAAACCATTTTAAATTCAACTCTTTAAAAACATGTGTAAGAAGATTATCATATTAATAATCGTTTTACTTACAGGTTCAATTATTGGGTTTTCCCAAACTGCTCTTCCTGTATCCAGAACAACATGGAGTGCAGGAACTCCATTAGGTTGGACGGATAGTGGTACAGGTTCATATACATCATCTTTTGCATGTACAACTACTGATATGGGTCAACTCAATTCAACTGGTGATTTTTATCAAGTATTTTTTTCAGGAACACCTAATCTTTTGACTTTTAAATTAAAAAGTGCGTCAATGGATGCTGCTTCTTTTTGTTTGGTAGAAGAATCTCCTGATGGTTTGGTTTGGAACACTTTAGGAACTTATGGACCTGGAAATACAACATTTACTGATTGTGATGATATTAATTTGGGATTAACATCAACAACACGGTATGTTAGATGGACTTATACTAAAAGTGCTGGAAATTGTGGTTTGGATGATGTAAATATTACAGTAGCAGTAGCTTGCTCTCCTTCGTCAGAACCTACTGTCAATTCAAACACAATCACTTTTTCTAATATAGCTTGTTATGCTATGGACTTAAACTGGACGAGTGGAAATGGAGCGAACAGAATTGTAGTAGCATCTACTTCACCAATTACTGGAACACCGGTCGATCAAACTAATTATATAGCAAATTCAATGTTTGGTTCAGGTAGTACTATTGCAGCTGGTGAATTTGTTGTTTACAATGGTTCAGGAAATACATCTACAGTTTCAGGGTTGTCAACAAATACTACTTATTATTTTGCCATTTTTGAATACAATGGAACAAGCTCTAATTGTGATGAAAATTATTTAATAACCGGTGTTTTAACAGGTAGTCAGTTAACAGCAACTTGTACTTGCCCGGAAATTACTGGAATTTTAGTGGATGCTTGTGGAGGAACCATAGAAGGAATAAACGAGTTTTTTACTTTTGAAAATGGTGGTTCTAATCTTTATCTTGACAGTCTTACTGCAACTTTCCCTAATGGAGGATCATATTGTAATTCAGGTTGTGGTACACAAACTTGGACAACTAATCCAACTTTTGTAGCTCAGCTTAATACTACTGCTAATTGTCCCGGATTGTTTGTAGAAGCAGACCCTATACCAGCTAATGCGGAAGTTATTGTCTTTACAGGTGCTTCTCCTTCATATAATTTTGATTTCACAAACTTATGTGGTACGGGACCTTATTATGCTGTTTTTGCCAACAATACTAGTACGTCAGGCCGTTTTGCAAATTATAATGCTACTTGTTCCATTAGAACATTAAGTGTAGATTTTGGATCGGACTGTATTGATGCAGTAAGTTATGACAGATGTTTACTTTCTAATAATGATGGAGATTATGTTACTTTTGACGGAATAGGAAATCCAACCTATCAAAGTGACGGATGTACTCCTCAAGCTATCTTGCCTATAGAATTATTGAATTTTTCAGGTGAAATATATGATGATAACTCCAATGTGTTGAGATGGTCTACTTTAACTGAAATAAATAACGATTATTTTACGCTGGAAAGAAGTGCTGATGCAATAAATTTTGAAACCATTTCCATTATTTCCGGTTCAGGAAACTCTTCTAATATAATGAATTATAACTTTATAGATATCCTTCCTAAGGAACAAACGCCAACTTATTATTATAGATTAAAACAGACCGATTTTAATGGTAACTCTGAATATTTTGATATTGTCGCTATATCAAGAAAAAAAGATAATGTTGTAAGTGCTTTTATATATAATAACCAACTTACCATTCAGTCAGAAGAACCCTACGTTATACAACTATTAGATTTAACAGGTAGGGTTGTAT
>CAMPHX010000187.1 GCA_946886085.1 uncultured Flavobacteriales bacterium
ATTATGCATCTTTATGGGTTATCGAATTCACGTTTTGGTCCTTGATAGTACCACCAATTTAATACTAAACAAATTAGATAATAAGCAGTAAATCCATAAAGTGCATATTCGGGAGTTCCGGCTTTAATTTGCTCGCCAAAAACTTTTGGAATAATAAAAGCTCCATAAGCGGCAATAGCTGCTGTCCAGCCTAAAACAGGTCCAGCTTGTTCTTTATTAAAAATGTAAGGAATACTTCTAAAAGTAGAGCCATTTCCGATGCCTGTAGCCAAAAATAATAACATAAAACAAGCAAAAAATGGCCACCAATATGTTTCGGGAGTTGCAGCATCTCTAGCTTGAATGATAAAATAAGCTACTGCTATAGCTCCAACAACTTGTAGTAAGGTGCTTACCATAGTTACTTTTGCTCCGCTGTTAAATTTATCAGATAAGATTCCTCCAATTGGGCGAACTAAGGCACCAATTGCCGGTCCGATAAAAGCCCATAACATAAAGTTGGGAGCATTTGGATTGATATAAGAAGGATCGTCAGGGTTAGTATAAACAAATATATCCTGACATAATTTAGGGAAAGCAGCTGAAAAACCAATAAACGAACCAAAAGTCATGGTGTAAATAACAGTCATTATCCAATTATGCTTACTGCTAAGTATAGAAAATTGTTTGTTTAGGTTGGCTTTTATTTCTCCCGGAGTAGCATATTTCATAAGCAATACAGCCAATATGATTACTACAGGTAAAACAATCCACATGTTTACTTTTAAACCTACTAATAAGTAAGAACCAATGGCAGAAGCAATAACTCCAAGTGTAACCATGTATAACGTTTTGCCTATTCCTTGAGTGGTGTTTGGTAATTTAGGTGTGCCAGTAATTACATTGTTCATTCCGAAAAAAGCACCTACAACCGCAGCTAAAAGTAAGGGAACCCAAACCCATCCAGCGTTTTGAACCCCTGCAAGTGGACCCCCACCTTCAACACCAAGAGAAGTCCCTGCTACACCAAATAAAGAAAAACCAACCGCAAAAGGAATTAATTTTTGCATGGTGGCCACTCCTAAATTTCCTATTCCGGCATTCATTCCCAATGCATAACCTTGCATTTTCTTGGGATAGAAAAAACTGATGTTACTCATAGATGAAGAGAAGTTTCCACCTCCAAAACCGGAGAGCATTGCCATAATAGCAAATACCATATAAGAAGTATTTAAATTGCTTAAGGCTATGCCTGTACCAATAGCAGGAATAAGTAATAGGGCTGTAGTAACAAAAACTACATTTCTTCCACCTCCTAACGAAATTAAAAATGAGTTGGGAAGTCGTAAGGTAGCTCCTGCTAGTCCGGCTATGGCGGGAAGTGTATAGTAGAGATTATTTACTTCGGCAAGGGCATTGTTGAACTCGTCTGATCCGGGTGTTAAGCCATCTGTTAAGCCAAAATTATATCCAAAATCTTTCATGTATTTGATAATCACTCCCCACATAATCCATACTGCAAAAGCTAAGAGTAGGGCGGGGATGGAGAACCAAAGATTTTTATTTGCTATTTTTTTTCCTGTTGAACGCCAGAAGTTATCATCTTCAACATCCCATTGTTCTATGTTTGTTTTTGACATGATGTGTAAGTTTTAATTGTTAGTTAATTGTTTAATTTCTATTCCCAAAAACACACCCCTAACCCCTCTCAAGAGGGGAAGCTATCGCACAAGGCTAATTTTCGATTCAAATTTGTAATTAGACTTCATTTATCATTATCAATTCTCAAATTCATCATCTTCATCTTCTCCATGAGAGCCTTTTGGTTCTTCGAGCATTACCCAACAAAAGATAAAGCTTATTGCAGCTCCTGCTGCTACTATGTAGAAGAATGTTTTGGCATCTACTAAAGAGAAAATTACAAGGTAGATTACAGCACCTACATTTCCGTAAGCACCTGCCATACCTGCAATTTGACCTGTCATTTTTTTATTTACCATGGGAATTACGGCAAAGGTGGCTCCTTCAGCTCCTTGCACAAAAAAAGAACAACCAATAGTAATGATTACAGAAACAACGAGCCACCACATTCCATCAAACATAGGAACGATGGTTTGTTCGCCTTCCACTACTGCATCATATTTTCCTATTAAAGCCATTCCGAAAAAGCCAATGGCAATTCCTATCATGTAAATAAGCATGGTTCGTTTCCTACTGCTCATCATGTCGGAAAGTAACCCTCCTAATGGACGAGCTACTAAGTTTACAAAGGCAAAAGAACCGGCAACTAATCCCGCTATTTCGGCTGTCATAATTTTTTCTCCGGCATCATTCATCAATGGAGCAAAAACCGATTCGAAAAACATGGGCAACATGGAAACTACAGCTAACTCAGCACCGAAGTTGGCAAAGTAGGTACTGTTTAGCGCAGCCACACTTCCCCAGCTGTATTTGTCTTTTTCGGGTACACCTGCTTTTAAATAAGGAAGGTTAACTTGTAGGGTTTTAATTACATGTCCGACATACAATAAAGCTAGCACACCATAAATAATGTATAATACATTTTCAGAGTATAAATTATGGGATAAACCATCTGTAACAATTTGAACGGTTTGAATTTTCCAAGCTAACACGCCCATAGCACCAACTAATGGGAACGACCATAAAATGTATTGAACTAAATCTTTGTAAGAAGTAACCATCATAGGTTCGGTTTTCTTAGCCATCACTTGCTTCTTTCCCGGGGGATTATCTTTTACCAAGAACCAGTAAATTACTCCGTAAATCATGCAAATAAGTGCATTGAGAAACAAGGTCCATCTCCAACTGTCGTCTCCAAAGCCTAACCATTTATCCATTAAATGTATGGTGAAAAATGGTAAGCTTCCTGCTGCTGCTGCCGACCCGAAATTTCCCCAACCTGCATAAAGTCCTTCGGCTCTTCCTACCATTTTTGCAGGAAACCAGTTGGCAACCATTTTAATCCCAATTACAAATCCGGCACCTATAGACCCTAATATTAATCGGGCAATCATTAGTTGAATAAAAGAGTTTCCGAAAGCAAAGAAAATGGCGGGAATTCCCATAATAACCATTAAGCCCGAAAAAACCCTTCTAGGACCGTATTTATCTATCATGGCACCAACTACAATACGAGCCGGTATGGTAAGCGCAACATTACATATCATTAATACTTTTATGTGCGATTTCGTCAACCAATCAATACTATCGAGCATGGTGGTTGCTAATGGAGCCATATTAAACCAAACATAAAAGGTTAGAAAAAATGCTATCCATGTGAAATGTAAAACCCTTATGGGTTCTTTAGAAAAATCGAATAACTTAAGTTCTGTTGCAGCCATTTTTTTAGTCTTTAAATTATGGTGCTAAGTTAGATAGGATAGGGTGGGGGTAAAATGAGATAAATCAGTATTGTATATGATTGTAATCATATAAACGGCTATTAATCAAGGTAAATATTCATTTAGTGTATTTTGCTATATGATTTATATCATTTCAGGAATAAAGTGTTTAAGGTACTTTTGAATAATTATTAAAGAGAGAGGAGAAGTTGTCGAAAGATAACTTGGGGGTGAGTCAGAAAAAACAAATGAACCGTGCGAAGTACATTAATAAAACCATAAAAATTAACGAATAATAAATATAAACATATGAAAGCATTAGAACCTAATACCGTTGAAAGCAGCGAAATGGTAGAACAAACCTTTACTTTTTGGTTTTCTGATAATGAGCATATACGTTCGCCATTTCCGGAATACATACGACCTATTTTGAAAGAGAATGCGCTAGATGCATTTTTTAAGTGGGTGAGTAACCTCAACCCTAAGGCTAAGGAAGAAGTGAATGATGAGATGATAGCCGAAAAGTTGGAAGAAATAATTTTTGAAACGGCTATGGGCTTGGTACATACAGAAGATGAAAAAATTACTATTCAGTATCCTTTTTTACCAAGAGTGGATGATGAGATTAGAAATAATGAGGAGGATATACAGATAAGTAAAATTATAGACAGAACATTAATAAAAGAAGGGGACACTAAATTTTTAAAAGTGAAATTAGAAAATGTTAGTGACCAACAAGTTTGGGAAACTAAATTTGAGTTGCCGTTGTAGGTTGGGTTATTGGTTTTTGAACGCATTACAAATGCGCTCGAGAGAGGCATCAGTCGGAAAGTAATTTACGAATT
>CAMPHX010000188.1 GCA_946886085.1 uncultured Flavobacteriales bacterium
GTGTGAAAGAAGGGTTAGCTCAATCTGGAGTATATGCTATAACTCAGGATAAAAAAGGGAAACTTTGGTTGGGTACAGCAAGCGGTCTTTCTGCTTTTGATGGTAAGGAGTTTACCAATTTTTCTACTGAAGATGGGTTGGCAGAGGGCGGAGTAAAATCGTTAACATTAGATACCTTAGGGAATCTGTGGGTGGGTCATGAAGGAGGAGGAGTCTCCTTAATTCAACAGGGAAAAGCAAGCATTATTTTTAATTTTCAGGCAGATATAACCTCATTTTCTTTTACTAAAAATGGTAGTCTGTGGATAGGGACTTATAAAGAAGGAGCTATTCAGGTGCTTAATCCTTATGAAATTAATAAAGATTCGTTAAAAATTAAACAATACAAAGGTCAGGATGGTTTAAGTGATATTGTATATCAGGTATTGAGTTTAAAAAATGGGAATTCCTGTTTTGTTACTGATGTGGGGATAAAGCAATATCAATCACAAAAAGATGAATTTAGCAATTTTCAGATAGAAGGAATGTCTAATTATTTTCAAATTACCTGCATGTATGAGGCAAGTAATGGTGATTTATGGTTAGGAACATACAATGGAGGATTGTACCGATATACAGCTGCTCACGAATTTAAGATTTATGACTTTATACGAGATGGTATTGCCTCCAATTGGATAACTACCATTACTGAAGATTTAAAAGGCAACTGCTGGATAGGTACTTGGGGAGGAGGAATATCAATGATAAATGATGAACAAATCGTAACTATTAATAAAGATAAAGGTCTGTTCGACAATAATATTAGAAGTTTTGCAGTGGATAGAGAAGGAAATTTATTAATTGGAAGTAAAGAAACAGGTTTACTTATTTTTAAAGGTTTTCAGCTAGTAAGTTATGGTAAGAATGAAGGGTTATTAAATGAACAAACAAAAGCTATTCAGCAAGATGAAAACGGTGATTTTTGGATAGGAACAGGAGCTGGAATTAGCGTTTTTAGTAAAACAAACGATAAACTAACATTAAAACAGCAATTCAACGAGAATAATGGATTGTTTTATACTGATATTCGTTTTATCAAAAAAGATAAAAAAGACAATTTATGGATAGGAACTTGGGGTGGAGGAATTTTACAATATAATGCTAAAAGCAATCGCTTTGAAAGCAATTACCGCATCAATGCTTTTATGAGTCAGCCATTAATTACGGCATTAGAAGTAGATAAAGCTAATAATTTATGGATAGGAACAACAGATGGTTTGGTTTATTATGAAGTTGATAATCAGGTGGCAGACAGACTTTCTCAATCTCATGGTTTGGCAGGAAATGATATTTCTTGTTTATATACTGATAAAAATAATGTGTTATGGGTGGGAGCAAAAGATAAAGGATTGAGCAAAATTGATGGAACTGAAATTCAAAAGATTAAATTAGAAAAGCAGTTTACCGCTGTTTGTATGATAGAAGATAATGAAGGAAATCTTTGGATAGGAACTGACGGAAAAGGTATTTTGGTTTTTAATGGTAAAGAAATTATCCAAGAAATTACTGTTGCAGATGTTATGCTGTCTAATTACATTTCATTCATTAATATAGATAATGAAGACAATATATGGATAGGAACCAATAAAGGATTGAACAAATACGATAAAAAACCGCAACAATTTTATACCTATACCAATAAAATGGGGTATAAAGGTATTGAATCTAAATTAAACGCGACATATAAAGATAATACCGGTGATTTATGGTTTGGAACCATTGAAGGGTTAATACATCTAAACAAAAAGTACGAGCAACAAAATTTGTTAGAACCAATTACCTTCATTAATAAACTTATGGTAAACTTAGAAGAAAGAGCTTTAGCAGATGGAATGGAGTTGAGTTATAGAGAAAAGGCTGTTGCTTTTTATTACAACAGTATTTGTATGACTAATCCGGAAGCGGTAAATTATAAATATATGTTAGAAGGTCTAGATGAAGATTGGCGACCAGTAACTAAACAAACGTTTGTTACTTATTCGCCATTGCCTCCCGGAAAATATACCTTTAAAGTAATTGCTTCTAATAATAACGGAGTTTGGAACACCACATCAACAACTTATAGTTTTGTAATTACACCTCCATTTTGGCAACAATGGTGGTTTATTGGTTTATGTGTTGTATTTCTTGTTGTTACTATTGTTGGGGTAATAAAATTTAGAGAAAAAGCACTGATTAAAGAAAAACATGTATTGGAGGAAAAAGTAAAAGAACGTACTGCCGAAGTGGTGCAAAAAAGTAAAGAGGTTGAAATGAAAAATAAGGATATAATTGATAGTATTAATTACGCCAAGAGAATTCAAGATGCTATCTTACCTTCCGAAGAGGAATTTTCTCAATCTTTAAAAGATACTTTTGTCTTGTTTAATCCTAAAGATATTGTAAGTGGTGATTTCTATTGGATGTATAATACTTCTGTAATTGCAAACGATGAAGGAGTGAAGCAATCTGTTAAAAAGGATGAGCTTATTTTCTTCGCTGCTGCCGATTGTACCGGACATGGTGTGCCGGGAGCCTTTATGAGTATTGTAGGACATAATTTATTGGATAAAATTGTTGGCGAATACCATTTAACTTCACCAGCCGAAATTTTGAATTATTTAAACAAAGGTGTTTCGGAAACCTTGCGACAAAGTGCTGAGCAAACTAATATTAAAGATGGAATGGATATTTCGCTTTGTGTTTTTAATACACAAACCAAGGTGTTAGAATTTGCAGGAGCTTATAATCCTTTATATATAGTTTCTCAACATAATATTGAAGGCGCTGAAGTAAATATGGAAAGCGAAACAGGTTTAAAGCTTTATGAAGTTAAGGCAGATAGATTTCCAATTGGTAATTATACAGATGAAGTGAAACAATTTACTAATCATTCTTTTAATTTGAATGAGGGTGATACAGTATATTTATTTTCCGATGGTTTTGCTGACCAATTTGGAGGTACTCATGGAAAGAAATTTCGTTACAAACAGTTTAAAGAACTGCTGCTAACTATTAATACTCAGTCTATGGAAAAACAAAAAGAAATACTTCAAAAAACATTTACTGAGTGGAAAGGCAGTTTGGAGCAAATAGATGATGTAATTATTATAGGAAGTAGAGTAGGATAGTTAGTTTAGAAGGGGGAGTATTAAGTTTATGAGAGGTTAAGAGATAAAATTGTTAAAAACACTAAGTCCGCACTCCAACTCCAATTATATCCCCTCGTCAACCGTGGGATAAACTTTGTATTATATTCTAACGCCTATAATGCAAACATCGTCAACTTGTTCTAAGTCTCCTTTCCAATTTTGAAAATGCTGTTCTAAAATTATTCTTTGTTCTTGCATATTGTTTTCTTGTATGGAAAGTAGTAGTTCTTTAAAAGGTTTATACATCATTTTTTTGTTTTTTGGTCCACCAAATTGATCTGCATATCCGTCAGTAAAAATATAAATGGTATCTCCTTTTTGAAGTTCAATAATGTTTGTGGTGAAAGGCTTTGGATAGTCAACCTTGCCTATGGGTTGCTTGTTAGGTTTGTATTCAATAAGTTCAAAGTTCAACGTTTGAGGTTCGAGCTTGTTTGAAATAGGCTTAATTATCCAAAGCGGATTGTTTGCTCCTGCATATTGCAGCATAGTATAATTTTTGGAAAGTTGGAGACTACAAAGAGCAATGTCCATTCCGTCTTTTACTTCTTCGTCCGATTTTTCAAATTCTTGGACAACAATTTCTTGAATTTTATCTAGAATTTTTCCTGGTTCAGTTAATGAATACTCTCGAACACTTCTGTTCAAAGCATTATTACATACCACACTTACCATTGCTCCAGGAACTCCATGTCCGGTACAATCTGCTGCTGCGAATAATATAGTATTACCTATCTTTTCTTTCGAGAGAGAATTCTCTAACCAATAAAAATCGCCACTTACTACGTCCTTAGGTTGATATAAAATAAAGTTTTCAGGTAACCATTCATTTATCATTTTATTGGCAGGTAAAATTGCCGATTGTATCCGTTTAGCATACCGAATACTATCGGTTATTTCTTTATTTTTTTCTTCCACTAATTTTTTTTGTTTTTCCAAGTTTACATTTATGGTTTTTTTATTTCGGTAGGCATAATAAATTAAAAAAGAAATAACTAGCAATAAGAAAATACC
>CAMPHX010000189.1 GCA_946886085.1 uncultured Flavobacteriales bacterium
GTAGAATAGAAACTGATTTATTTTATAAAACTATTTGTACTATCTGGTTTAGGACTAAATTGTTTAAAATGATAGGTTTCTTCTTTTTTTCTAATTTTCCTTTTTGTGCCATTTTTTCTTAGCCGATAACTTTCTGTAATCACGAAAGTAGTATCATTTAATATTTTACCCTCATCAAAATATGCCTTACAAGTTTCCGCACAATACAAAAATTCATACTTTATAATGTCATTAGTAATTCTAAATACTCCTCCTTTCCAAATAAAATTATCATTACTATAAGTGTAATGAATTTCTTTTTCATAACTATCAATAGAGTCTACATTAAAAAAAGTGTTACGACAAACAATTCCATTTTGATAGAAAAAAAGTATAATTCTATTTGCAGGATCTCCCCATTCATGATAATAATATCCATCCATCTTTAATGGTGGATTTTTTATTCTTTCTTTTTTTAACTGTAAACTTTCATCAAATAACAAAGAGCATGATGATAGGGCAACTAAGCTCAATATGCTGAATAATAAATATTTTTTTATCTCCATAATGAAAAAGGATTAGTTGGTTTAATAGAGATTAGGAAATTAATAATGCTATTAAACCCTTTCTAAAATTGTTGCGTAACCTTGTCCCACGCCAATACAAAGAGTTACCAAGGCGTATTTTTTATTTTGTTTGTGTAATTCTATGGCAGCTGTTTGTAAGATTCTTGAGCCTGTCATTCCTAATGGGTGACCTAAAGCAATTGCTCCTCCATTAGGGTTAATTCGAGGGTCATCATCTGCTAAGCCCATTTTACGAGTACACGCTAAACTTTGAGCGGCAAAAGCTTCATTAATTTCAATAATGTCCATTTGATCTAAGGTTAAACCTGCTCTTTTTAATGCTTTTTCTGATGCATAAACAGGACCTATACCCATAATTCTTGGCTCAACCCCTGCAATAGCACTAGAAACAATTCGTGCCATTGGCTGTAAATTATACTGTTTTGCAGCATCTTCAGACGCGATTAACATCGCAGCAGCTCCATCGTTTAGTCCTGAGGCATTTCCAGCTGTAACAGAACCACCTTCTTTACGGAAAGCAGGAGCAAGTTTTCCTAAGATTTCTAAGCTGGTAGTCGGCTTAATAAATTCATCTTGAGCAAAAATGATGGGATCTTTTTTTCGTTGAGGAATCTCTACAAGTACAATTTCTTCTGCCAACCTTCCACTTTGTTGAGCTTTAGTTGCTTTCATCTGACTCCAATAAGCAAATTTATCTTGGTCTTCTCTGCTAATCTTATACATATCCACTAAATTTTCAGCGGTTTGCCCCATACCTTCAGTGCCATAAAGTGCTTCCATTTTTGGATTGATAAATCTCCAACCAAAGCTAGAATCGTACATCTTAGCATCTGTTCCAAAAGGTTTGGCAGATTTTGAAATAACATAAGGGCCTCTTGACATGTTTTCAACACCTCCAGAAATGTACAAATCGCCATCACCTATTTTAATTGCTCTTGAAGCGTTTATAGCAGCAGCCATACCTGATGCACATAATCTATTTACAGTTTCTCCTCCCACTTTCCATGGTAAACCAGCTAATAAACCTGCCATTCGGGCAACATTTCGGTTATCTTCACCTGCTTGATTAGCACAGCCAAAAAGTACATCTTCAATTGCTTCTTGATTTAATGTAGGATTTCTTTTTACTAATTCAGTAATTACTATTGCTGCCAAATCGTCTGTTCTAACTGCGGCTAAAGTTCCTCCAAAATTTCCTATCGGAGTTCTAATGGCATCTATTATATAAGCGTCTTTCATTTCAATTAATCATTTTAAATTTTTACAAAGGAATATTACCATGTTTCTTTTTAGGCAATACAGCTACTTTATTTTCGAGCATTTTAAATGCTTTTATTAATTTTTCCCTGGTTTGGTCGGGACGAATAACCTCATCTACATAACCTCTTGCAGCAGCGTTGTATGGATTAGCAAACATTTCGGCATATTCTGCTTCTTTTTCTTTTAATTTTTCTTCAGGATTTTTTGCTGCGGCAATTTCTTTTTTAAAGATAATTTCTGCTGCTCCTTTAGCTCCCATTACAGCAATTTCTGCTGTTGGCCATGCAAAATTCATATCGGCACCAATGTGTTTAGAGTTCATTACATCATAAGCACCTCCGTAAGCTTTTCTGGTAATTACGGTAATTCTTGGAACAGTTGCTTCACAAAAAGCATATAATAATTTTGCTCCATTGGTAATAATTCCATTCCATTCTTGGTCGGTACCCGGTAAAAACCCCGGAACATCTTCAAAAACCAATAATGGAATATTAAAAGAATCGCAAAAACGAACAAAACGAGCTGCTTTTTGAGATGATTTTATATCCAACACTCCTGCTAAAAATGCAGGTTGGTTAGCAACAATTCCAATTGATTTTCCGGCTAAACGAGCAAAACCAACTACAATGTTTTCTGCGAAATCTTTTTGAATTTCGTAAAAAGTATCCGTATCAACAGTATTGTTAATCACATCTTTAATATCGTAAGGTTGATTAGGGTTTTCAGGGATAATATCATTTAGTGCTAAACGGCTTTCGTCTGCTACTTCATAAGGAATTGAAGGAGCATCATCCTCACAGTTTTGAGGCATATAAGAAAGCAAGCTTTTAATTCCATTGATACAAGCCACTTCATTAGCATAAGTTAAATGGGTAACACCTGATTTTACTGAATGAGCAGATGCTCCACCTAATTCTTCAGAAGTAACTTCTTCATGCGTAACGGTTTTTACCACATTGGGGCCAGTAACAAACATATATGATGTGTTTTCCACCATCATAATAAAATCTGTTAATGCAGGAGAATAAACTGCTCCACCAGCACATGGCCCCATAATAGCTGATAGTTGAGGAATAACGCCACTTGCCATGGTATTTCTATAAAAAATATCGGCATAACCAGCTAAAGAAACAACACCTTCTTGAATTCTAGCACCTCCAGAATCGTTTAAACCAATTATCGGTGCTCCGTTTTTCATGGCTAGATCCATTACTTTACATATTTTTTCAGCATAAGCTTCGGCTAATGAACCTCCCAATACTGTAAAATCTTGAGAAAAAACATAGACTAACCTTCCGTGAATAGTTCCATAACCGGTAACTACTCCATCACCTAAATATTTTTGTTCTGCTAAATCAAAATTGGTAGAACGATGCATTACAAACATGCCAATTTCTTCAAAAGAGCCTTCATCTAATAAAAAATGTATTCTTTCTCGGGCAGTTAGCTTTCTTTTTTTATGTTGTGCAGCAATTCTATCTTCGCCTCCACCTAACTTAGCTTCTTCAATTTTCTTATTTAATAAATCTAGTTTTTCTTTCATAAAGCAATTATCATTTTAGACCAAAAAAATTTGATGTAAAAATAAAAAATCCAAATGAATATATGGAGGGAAATTGTAATTTAGTCCACTAAGAAAAATGCGTTGATGCTATGGAAAATAAAGAAAATAATACAGCAAGTGAAACTGCACCTGATAACAATGAGTTGAAATTTAGTTTTTTACGTTCGTTTGTATTGCTAATAAAATATCTTAAAGATGCCATAAATATTAGAGATGGTATAGATGTAGAAGGTTCGGTAGAAGCCATTAGAAAGGACATTGATTTTAAAGGTGCAAACATTTGGATTTTAGGAGCTTCAATTGCTATAGCATCTGTTGGTTTAAATGTAAACTCAACAGCAGTAATTATTGGAGCCATGCTTATCTCACCACTTATGGGACCAATTATGGGAGTAGGTTTAGCAATAGGTATAAATAATTTATTTATGCTAAAAAGATCTCTAAAAAGTTTAGGAACAGCTGTATTAATAAGTGTTGTAGTATCTACTATTTATTTCTTGCTTACTCCTTTTGGAGAAGTTCAATCGGAATTAATTGCTCGTACACGACCTAATTTATTAGATGTATTAATTGCTTTTTTTGGTGGAATTGCATTAGTTGTTGCTAAAACAAAAAAAGGAACAATTGCCAGCACCATTTATGGAGTTGCTATTGCCACTGCCTTAATGCCTCCATTATGTACTGCCGGTTATGGGTTAGCTAACGCCAATTGGAGTTTCTTTTTTGGAGCATTTTATTTATTTTTAATAAACTCTATGTTTATTATTTTAGCT
>CAMPHX010000190.1 GCA_946886085.1 uncultured Flavobacteriales bacterium
CTCTAAATTTCTAAGTGAGTTAGGACCTTCATATCTGTCTAGAATTTTTTTCTTTTTACCATCCAAATTTACGGAAATTATACAAGATGGAATATCAGTAACTTGCGCATCGTATTTGTCTTCAAGATTAAAGAACCCAATTTCTCTAATCATATTGGTAATTTCATCCATTGCATCTTTAGAAAGTGTTTTGGTATGTTTGCCTTCTTTTTTCGCAAAAGTTCTACCTTCGTATTCCACTCTTCCGGTATTGTAAATTTGAATAAGGTAAGATGGACACATGCCTAAACAAGGCGTTCTTTCCATGGTAATAAATAAACTTTCTTTTACAGGAACAGGGTCAGATGCTTTTATGTTTTCTGTTTTTTCAGGTTTAACAGTATCATCCTGGGTTTTTTCTTGGGTTTTACAAGCACTTACATTAAAAAGTATAAGGATGAGTATTATATAGAGTTGTGATTTCATATTTATTTTTTCTTTTTGCGTTGCTCTTGTAATTTTTGAGCTTCTTTCATTCTAGCTTCTAACTTAGCAGCAAAGCCCGATTTCTTTTTCACTTTGGTTTTGTTGGCTTGGATTTTAGCTAATAATTTATCTTCATCAATAAACCATTTTTTAATGGCATACTGTTGTCCGATTGTCATCATGTTGGCAACTAAATAGTAATAACTTAAACCGGATGCGTAACTGTTGAAGAAAAACAACATCATTACGGGCATTAAGTACATCATAATTTTCATTTGAGCTGCCATAGCTCCTTCCATTCCTGCTCCAGCAGTCATTTGACTATTAGCTTTGGTGTAGAAAATCATAGAAATAGCCATCAACAAGGTAAATAAACTTACGTGAGCTCCATAAAAAGGAATATCAAAAGGTAATTCTAAAATGGAATCGTAAGTAGACAAATCTTCTGCCCAAAGGAAACTTTTCTGACGTAAATCGAAAGTTGCCGGGAAAAAGCGGAACAATGCAAATAAAATTGGCATTTGTATTAACATAGGAATACATCCTGCTAAAGGATTCACACCTGTTTGTCGGTACAATGCCATAGTAGCTTGTTGCTTTTTCATGGCATCACCTTTATGTTTTTCGGTAAGTTCGGCAATTTCAGGTTTTAACACCTTCATTTTGGCACTACTCAAGTAAGTTTTCCAAGTAATAGGGAAAAGTAAGGTTTTAATAATAATGGTAAGTAACAGAATTACGATACCGATAGACATATCAAAACCTATTAGGAAATTAAATACCGGACGAATAATTAAGTGGTTTACCCACCCAAAAATTCCCCAGCCATAGTCAATAGCTTCATCTAATCCTACACCTACAGCTTTTAAATCATCCAATCGGTTAGGACCGAAATAATATTGCATGGCAAATGTTTCGTTGTTTTTAAACTCATAAGGAAGTGTAATTCCCGCACTCATTTCTTTTATATGCGTATTTTTTAAGTCTTCAGGAACTTGTTTTGTTTCAACAAAAGAATTGGCATTTTCGAAAGGTTTATCTTTAGCAATTAATGTAGCATTGAAATATTGTTGTTTAAACATAATCCAATCCATTGAAGAAAGCATTTCTTCTTTTTCGTAAGAACCGGTTCCAATGTAATCAACTTCATTGTTATTGTATTTGTAGTAGGTTGTGCTCGCCATTTCCTGACTTTGTATCGTCTTTTCCTGACTAGGAGTTACCATTTGCCATTGAATAATAGGCTCTTCAGTTAAAGTTTCATTCATTCCTGAAGTGGTAAAATCGAAATCTACCAAATAAGCATCTCCCGAAAGGGTATATTTATATTCAATAAAGCTGTTTTTATCGGTAGTATATAATTTAAGAGAAAAGCTTTTACTATCTCCGTTTCCAACTTCAAAAGAAGTGTTTTCTGTATCGAAGTACAGGTTTTCGGTATTGATAATTCGTAAAGAGTTTTTACCTGTAACTCCGGAAATAGAAAGTTCTGCATTAAATCTGGAAAGATTTTCTTTAAACAAAATAAGTGGTAAAGAATCGTAAGTAACGTATTCCTTTAACTCAACAGAAGTTATTCTACCACCTTTGTTAGAAACAGAAACTTTAATTTTTTCATTTTCTAAGGTAAACGTTTTTTCTTCGCCATTGGCAGCATTCGCAAAAGGACCATATTCTAATTGATATTGAAGATTAGATAATGAATCTGTACCAGTAGTTAGTGCTGTAGAATCTAGAGGAACAATGGTATTTTCAGCAGTTGTATCTTCTTTATTTTCGGTAGGAGAAATTACTTCTTCAGCATTAGATTTATCTATTTGTTCGGTTTGTTTAGCTGCTTTGTCTTTTTTGGCTTTGGCTGCCAATTCTTCTTCAGTGGGTTGTGTTAAGTAACTAAAAATTAATAGGATTGCTCCAATTAATACCAATCCAATTATGCCATTTTTATCTAATCCTTTACTCATTTATGTAGGTTTATTGAAAAATATTTTTTAAATTATTTGTTGTGATGATCGGCCGCAGCTTTAATAAATGCAGAAAATAGTGGGTGAGGGTTAATTACCGTACTTTTATATTCCGGATGAAATTGAACAGCTACAAACCAAGGATGGTTAGTAATTTCAACTATTTCTACCAAATTGTTTTCAGGGTTTAAACCTGTAGCAACCATGCCTTGTTTTTCGTAGTCTCCTAAAAATTTGTTATTAAATTCATAACGATGTCTGTGACGCTCCTGAATTTTATCGCTGTTATAAGCAGTAAAAGCATTAGAGTTTTCTTTTACATTGCAAGAGTAAGCTCCTAAACGCATAGTGCCACCTTTATCGCTAATGTTTTTCTGGCTTTCCATTAAATAAATTACCGGAAATGGCGTTTCAGGATACATTTCTGTGGAATGTGCATCTGTTAACCCTAATACATTTCTACCAAATTCAATTACAGCACACTGCATTCCTAAGCAAATTCCGAAAAACGGTATTTTATTTTCTCTAGCATATTTTATTGCGGCAATTTTTCCTTCAATACCTCTTTCTCCAAAACCAGGTGCTACTAATACACCATTTAAGTTTTCAAGCAATTGTTTGGCATTTTTTTCATTGATGTCTTCAGAATGTATCCAGTCAACTTCAACTTTAGTTTCTATATGTGCTCCGGCATGTATGATGGCTTCAGAAATAGATTTATAAGCATCTTGAAGCTCTGTATATTTTCCTACTAAACCAATTTTTATGGTTTGTTTCGGGTTTTTTAGTTTGGTTAAAAATTGTTTCCAAGCAACTAGCTGAGGTTCTTCGCCATAAGATAAGCCCAATTTATCTAACACCACTTTATCCAATTCCTCTTCTTGCATTAACAAAGGAACATCATAAATAGTATCGGCATCCATTGCTTCTATAACTGCTTTTGGAGAAATATTGCAGAACAACGCTACTTTTTCTTTTACTCCTTCAGAAAGTTTGTGTTCTGTTCTCAACGCTAAAATATCTGGTTGCACACCCGATTCAAGTAGTTGCTTAACAGAATGTTGAGTAGGTTTTGTTTTTAATTCTCCGGAAGCTGCCAAAAATGGAACAAAGGTTAAATGTAACACAATACAATCAAAATCGGGTTCCCATTTTAGCTGACGAACAGCTTCTATATAAGGTAAGGATTCTATATCGCCAACTGTTCCGCCAATTTCAGTAATTACAATATCGTATTCTTCGGTATTTCCTAACAGTTTAATTCTTCTTTTAATCTCATCGGTAATATGAGGAATTACCTGAACGGTTTTTCCTAAATAAGCACCTGCACGCTCTTGGTTAATAACATATTGGTAAATTCTACCGGTAGTTACGTTGTTAGCTTGCGAGGTAGGTACATTTAAATACCTTTCGTAATGCCCTAAATCTAAATCAGTTTCAGCACCATCATCTGTAACAAAGCACTCTCCGTGTTCATAAGGATTTAATGTTCCCGGATCTATGTTGATGTAAGGATCTAGCTTTTGAATAGTGGTTGAATAACCTCTAGCTTGTAAAAGTTTAGCCAATGAAGCTGCAATTATTCCTTTTCCCAATGAAGATGCTACTCCTCCTGTTACAAAAATGTATTTAGTTGATGATGCCATTTTAAGGTTTGATACGATAAAAAATTAAAGCGGCAAATTTAATAATCAATATGCAATTTTCAAGGATATTGGAAGATTAAAAT
>CAMPHX010000191.1 GCA_946886085.1 uncultured Flavobacteriales bacterium
GTTAAAATCACTTGTATTTCATCATCATCAGGACGAGAACCATAAATAAACTGAACATCAGCAACATTATTAAAAAAAGCTTCATAATCTATAAAGAAAGCTTCATCATAATCAAAACGAATACTTACTCCAATTTCTAAATTAATTAAGTAAGTAGGCTTATCATCCCTTAAGATGTTTTCTCCAAACACCCAGTGAAAATATTTTTTTGATAAACTCATATAATCTTCTATTAATAAAACAGTTCAAATGTACAATTAAAATTTTAAATAGGTTCTTATAAAAGAACTTTTATTTTAAAAAACTATTAGCATTAATCAACCGCCCTACCCTATTACATTCCATCAGCTGCCAATTTTTTTAAGGATGATAAATTAGTAATAACCAACTGCCCATTGCTACTAATCTACCCTGCCGATTTAAAAAGTTTAAGGATGTAGTTAATTATAATTAATCTCATAATAACGCAAGATAATATCTACTAATTTCCCTGCTTTCTTTTCTCTTTGTCCGGGCGTTTTATTGATAGGATTAGAAATGGAATTTAGTTCACAATAAAGGAACGCATAAATTTTTTCAATCCTACTTATACCCGAAGTGTCGACAGACACCTCGGGAAATAAAAACTGCACTTTAGACAAAAACATTTTTTCTCTTACACTTAACATAACACAATGTTTTAATTAACGAAAACCTAAATAATTGTTCAAAATACCTTTATTAAAAACCTCCATCACAAAATCAATCAAATCTGTTTTAGTAGATTTATTCAAAATAGATTCGTGAGCTTCGTTATTATAAATAACGCCAAGAGATTCATTAACAGGCAGCTTTTCAGGCTGCTTTTTGATTTTGGAGTTAGGTTTTAATTCCATACAAATAAATTCTTCAGTATTGTAGCCGAATTGTTCAATCCAACTATTATCTTCAAGTAACACAGCTAAAGCAGCCTCTTTATCGAGAGCATTAGTAACTGTTCCCATTACTTGAAGATTTTCCATAACATTATCATCAGGAGAAAGGCAAACGCCTTCAGGAGATAAAAAAATAAATGATTTCATAAAATATAAAGTTTAAATTAATAATTAGAATAATTGTAGTTCAAGTTGTTCGTAGTGTTCTAGTTGAACCTTTTGAGGTTCAACAAGCACCTCACGTCTCAAATAGATAAAGCTTTCATCCTTTTCAATTTTGGTAATCCCTGGGCTATTAATGTTAATTTGATAGCCGAAAAACCACTCATTAGATAGCGAGTTCATACAAGCTATTTCACCACGCATTCCATTAATACTAAGGTTTAGGGCTGCCATTTTCGCACAAACAGGGTCCAAATCAGCACCAAAAAAGAAAGAATTATGATTTAATTTAGCCCCTGAAAGCAGCATTCTACCGCTACCACAGGCAGGGTCTAAAACTGTTTTACCTTTCGCTTCGGTGTTAAAGTCCATACCAATTTGAGCCATAAAATCGCAAATAGTATCAGGAGTAAAAAACTGTCCGAAACGTTGGCTTTTACTTTTAGAAGCATTATTCATATAAATGTCTCCAAGTAAATCGCTATAAGGATTATTAATACTATTAAGAACTAAATGAGATAACATTTCGGGAAAAACCTCAATAAGGTTTTGATGTTTATAAGGCTCAATAGTTTTAAAATATTCATCCTCGTATTTTCCCCCACTATAAGCACAAATACAAGAGGTAAGAAAATCATTAAACACATTATAAACATCGAATCTATAAAGGAACTTATCAAGGCACTTTTCAAAAGAAGTAAGGTATTTTTGATTTGAAGGCATGTGGAAAAAAATTTAAAGTGAAACAAATAATTTATTGGTAAAAAGCTCACGAGTACACCTGTAAGCCTTACTAGTTTTATTTTTAACCATCAACCTTATAGAAAAGGTTTTTTCAAATTCAGAAAGGTTAAATTTATCGTTAAAGGCGTTCAGCATGAAGTTAGCCATGTTCTCGCTATTAAAGCCACGACACCATAAAACAAGATTAGTTTTGGTGTTATAGATTTCCAAAGTAGCTTTCCCGGTTCTTTGGTAGCCCAGAGGCAAACCAATTTCATTATGGGAGATAATTTCCTCTTGAGAAGTTGCCACAGCTTCCGTATTAGTAACTGTATTAATTAAAAAGATTTCTTTATTCTGTTGGAACAGTAAAAGAGCCTCTTCGGCAGAAATAACAATAAAATAATTAGTTGGATAATTCATAATAGATAAATTAATTTAGTTTAAGGAAGTCCCCCCATTTCGGGGGGACATTAATAATTTTAGGCAACCATTTCTAATTGATTAACATCTACATATTGTAAAAGATAATCAGCAGATTTTTGAGCAGCTGCGGCAGCTTTAAAAAGCACTTGAATATCATTTTTAAAAGCTTGTAACCATGTATTAAGATAAGCAGCGTTATTTGAGTACTCTTTTTTAAGGTTGATACTACCGCAGATAAAAGCAGAGGAAAGCTCGGCTACTAATTCTTCAAAAGCGTATTTTTCGCTTCCAAAAGGATTTTTAACCTTTCTGTTTAACCTGTGCTTAGCACCAGACCAATGAGAAAGCTCATGGAAAGCAGTATCATAAAAATGTTCAACACTTACAAATTGATTTCTTTCAGGAAGTACAATTTCATCATTTTGTACGTCATAAAAAGCATCATTTCCAACGATATAATGAAGTTTAGCTTTAGAGTTAACAAGAATATTTTCCGCAGCCTCGCAGCCTTTAAAATCAAGATTATTATTAACCTTTCCGTTGTAATATTCTTGGGGTAGTCCTTCAATTTGAGCCACATTAAAAACAAAGAAAAACTTAATAAAAGCCCTTTTAATTAGGTTTAGTTCCGCAAAGGTTTTACCTGTTTCAGCCATTAATTTTTTAACATCTTCAACAGTTAAGTGTTCGCCTTTTTCATTCTTATAAAAAGATTGATAAAACATAATAGGGGTAGCTTTTTCGCCTTTAATGATGGTAGCATTTAGGTTTTTAGCTTGATTAAAAGTTAACCAATTGTTAGCTTTAAAGCTTTTAATTTCTTTAGAAATAGACAAATAAAACTGATTAAAACCACTATAAACAGTATTAGAATAGGGATTAATAGCAACATCCAAAGAAGGCAACCAAGGTTGAACCCAATTAGAAGCTTTAGCGTTTTCCAAACGTTCTACAATAGTTTTCTGAATTTCTGCAAAGATTTTTTTACTCATTTTTAGATAGTTTAAGGATTATTATAAATAGATTATTTGCGTACAGTAGCGGATTTAACAGCTTTAAGCGTTTCACGAATAGAAATAGAGCCAAACTTTTTGTTTTCAAAGTTTAATTGAGCCTTTTTAAATCTATCGGCAACACCTTGATAGAGGTTAGCTTTTTCAAAATCACGATTAAGATTAAGTTGTACATTCATTGTATTTAGTTTTAAGGATTAATTATAGTATAAAGTTACTATATATCAGTACTTTAATCAATTATTTAGGGGTTAAGAAACTAACAAAACCAACCCTCGCTGCTTTTTTTCCGCAAGTCTAAAAAGTGGTTGCAAAAAACATTCAGACCCGACTATGCACTGTGCCGGTGAAACGGCACTATCATAGGAAGGTGTCGCCAAATTTTTTTGTAACTACTTTAATTATCAGGATAAGTGCTAAGAAATTTTAGTTTTATCTCTAAAGCGATGGCAAGGAGAGTAGGCTTAGAGAATAAAATGTAAATTTTGAAGCTCTTAGCCAAAAGAAGAACTATTAAGAAATGGTTAGGGCTTTTTAGCCTAACGATTGAAGAAACCAAGAAAATGTATTAAGAATTTTTTCTTTTTGATCTGGAAGAGAAAAAGAAAAAATTCGCAATTTATTTTCGCAAAACACCTCACAATAAGCCACAAAAAAAACCCTCCTATGGGGAAGAGGGTTTTTAGAGTTAAGGATAGAAGTGGCATCCTTTTTATGATTTACTTTAAAATCTGAAAAAGATAAAACGGATAGCCTGTTAAAACTCCCTTATAATCTAAATTATTTAATTTCATCATTAGGAAACATAACGAAGTAATACTTCCATGTAAAAAATAACATAATAGAAAACATAAACAAAATTATGTCATGAAGAATAATATCACTAAAAGTTTTATTTTTAAAATCTTCAATAA
>CAMPHX010000192.1 GCA_946886085.1 uncultured Flavobacteriales bacterium
GTAACTTCGCCCGAATTTAATTTTAAAACATGGAATACATTATACAAGGTGGGCAACTACTTTTAAGCATCTCTATATTAGTGATATTACACGAAGGTGGTCATTTCTTTGCTGCCAAATTATTCAAAACAAAAGTAGAAAGTTTTTATCTGTTTTTCAACCCTTGGTTTTCCATCTATAAAAAGAAAATAGGAGATACCGAATATGGTATTGGTTGGTTACCATTAGGTGGTTATGTGAAAATTGCCGGAATGATTGACGAAAGTATGGACAAAGAACAAATGAAACAACCGCCTAAACCATGGGAGTTTCGTGCTAAACCAACTTGGCAGCGATTAATTATTATGCTTGGGGGTATAATTGTAAACGTAATTGTTGGCTTTTTAATTTACAGCTTTGTATTAATGGGTTATGGAGAAAAATTTCTGCCTGCCGATGAACTTAAAGATGGGGTTTGGTGCTTAAACGAACCTATTACCAACGAAATAGGACTTCAAAATGGAGATAAAATTATTACCATTAATGGTGAAGCTCCTACAACCTTTGAGCAAATGCAAGAAGAGGTTTTTTATTCTAAAACTATGGTGGTTGAGCGTAATGGCGAACAAATTACCTTAGATATTCCTACCGATTTAGTTGATAAATTATTAAAAGAAAGAAGAGGTCCTTTATTTGCTTACCGAATTCCTTTTACGGTTGGAGGGACATTAAAAGATTATCCTGCCGCAAAAGCAGGCCTTCAACCAAAAGATAAAATTATTGGAATAAATGATATCCCCATTAATTATTATGATGAATTTAAGGACAAATTAACTCCTTACATTAACCAAACAGTAAATATAAAAGTAATAAGAGATGACGAAATTATTACACTTCCTGTTGAAATCGTAGATTCGGCTTTTATTGGTGTTTCTCCCTATCCGTACTCCTTAACTGAATTAGAAAAAGAAGGTATTTATACACCAAAAACTGTTCATTATTCCTTTTTTGCTGCATTTCCGAGGGGAATTGAAATTGCCGTTGAGAAAATTGTAAATTATTACAAACAATTCAAACTAATGCTTAATCCTGAAACCGGTGCTTATAAAGGTATGGGAGGATTTGCTACTATCAGTAAATTGTTCGGACCGGAATGGGAATGGCAAAATTTCTGGGAAAAAACTGCTTGGATTTCATTGGTATTGGCATTTATGAATTTATTGCCTATTCCCGCTTTAGATGGCGGACATGTAATGTTTCTACTATATGAAATGATTACTGGAAGAAAACCCAATGAAAAAATTATGGAATACGCTCAGGTAGCAGGCATGGTGCTTTTATTGGCTTTAATGTTATACGCTAATACCGACTGGCTAAGGTTTTAATTAACTACGGGTTGTTTACAAACTCTCTTTGCTAGAGGTTTTCTCCAACTGATTTTAGCATAATTTTATGGTGAATAGCATTGTTCATCAAAAATTATAGTTATGAAATTAATTTCCAAGATTCTATTAGTAATCACCATTATAAATACCAATATTTTATCCGCCCAAGAAACTACCACAGGCGAAACCATCATTCACGATCCAGCAGCTAAAAACAATGTGTTGCTTATTCCTTTCGAAACTAAAATGTACTTTTCAGATATTGATGGAGATTTAAGTCAGAAAAACGAAATGAATTTCCATGAGATAAAAGCCATGTTTCGTGCTGAATTAGATAAAAACTTATTTATCTCGCTAAAAGAATATTTTAATCCTTTATCATTTTATGCCATGGAGCAAGAAGTGGTACAAAAAGAATTAACGTATATCTACAGTTCTATTGGCTACAAATATCAAATAATTGAGCCCGAAGTAGTAGAAAAAGAAACGCCTACCAAAAAACTGTTTAATAAAATTAAACCCAAAGAGAAAGAAAAAGAACCTCAGGAAGCTACCATTCAAAATGGAGAGATTATTTCGGAAGTTGATAACCACGAAAAATTTATGAATACCGTAATTACCAACGATAACCTTATTCCCAATTTAAACAAAACCTACGAAAGCACTTATTACGTTTTTATCAATCAGCTAGACATTAAAAAAAGTGCTGATGATGCTTATAAAGCTGCCGAAAATCAATACAAAAGAGAAATAAAAGTGCATTATACCATTATTAATAGTAACACTAAGGAAGTAAGTTCAGGAGCTATTATCTCTAGGTTTAATTCGAGCGAAAGTGATATCAATAAAATCATTAAAATACATTTTCCTTTAATTGCCGAAAAAATTACCCAAAAACTGGTAGCACCAATGCTTCAAGCAGAATAAAACCAACATGTATTTAGTAAAATCATCTTATTTTATTAAAAAATACTACTCCAATTTTATTTGGAAAATTCCTACTGCCGAAAAAATTATCTACCTCACTTTTGATGATGGTCCAACCCCCGAAATTACCGAATGGACATTAGCCGCTTTAAAAACTTTTAATGCCAAAGCCACTTTTTTTTGTGTGGGTTCCAATGTATCAAAACACCTCAAAATCTTCCAACAGATTACTAGCGAAGGACATGCTGTAGGCAATCACACCTACCATCATTTGAATGGTTGGCATACCAACAACGAAGATTACCTCCGCAACATCAAAAAATGTGAAGAAGTGGTTACAAGCAACTTATTTCGTCCACCTTATGGGAGAATAAAAAAATCGCAATACGAGTTGATAAAAAATGATTACAAGGTAATTATGTGGGATGTATTAAGTGGCGATTTTGACCCAAAGACAAGTCCGGAAAAATGCTTAAGCAATGTAATAAATAACACTACCGAAGGAGCCATCATTGTCTTTCATGATAGTTTGAAAGCTGCTGACAACCTTAAATACACCTTACCAAAAGTATTAAGTCATTTTACAGAACAAGGATATAGGTTTGAAAAGTTGGAACTGCATTGAGTGAGGAACTCTTTTGATGATTAATCAACTATTTCTCAATCGCATTTGTAATACATTCAAAAACTAACAAAAAAGATTATCAAGATGAATAACATGGAACTTGAAGGTTCTTGGAAAGGTCGATTATGGTATTTGTATTTCATTTGGATTATCGCGTAATGATAAACACAATAATTAATTTCAAAGAAATTGAATTAGAAACAACAACGGACTGATTTTATTTAATACTTTTTGTCTTAGCTACTGGGTTGTGGATATAGGGAACAATTGTTTTAATAAAGAAATTTAAAGATACTTTTAAATCAAAATAACCCCATCACTCAAGCGCGTTTAGCGAAACGTAACTCGTGGTAACAAATATAAGAGATTCCTGTTTCCGCTACGCTGCACAGGAATGACGTGAAGGTTGGTTGGTGTTATTATCTTTGTATAGTGATGAAATAAGTTCTGTGTGTCATTCCTGCGAAAGCAGGAATCTAAATTCATAAAAACACACCTCTGATGTTATAATCTCACTGCCATGGCAGTTTCGAACAACATCTGCTCCTCTCAAGAGGAGAAAGATGCAGTATAAAGGCTTTGTGCGTTGGGTACTCCTTCCCTTAGGGAAGGTTGGGATGGGCTTCTAATACTTCCTCAATCACTCTCGGAAAATGCTCGTATTCCAATTGATGGATTTTATGGGCAACCTCTTCATAGGTATCGGTTTCACTAACCGTACACTTCTCTTGGAAAATAATAGCTCCTTCATCATAATGTTCATTTATATAATGTATGGTAATCCCCGATTCTTTTTCTTTATTGGCAATAACCGCTTTATGAACAGCATCACCATACATTCCTTTCCCTCCATATTTGGGCAATAATGCCGGGTGTATGTTGATGATTTTATTCGGAAAAGCAGCTATTAAATTTTCAGGTATTTTGAGTAAAAATCCAGCCAATACTATAAAATCAATGTTTTTATCCTTCAATAAACTTACTAATTCGCCTGATTTTAACTGTTCAGAATAAAAAACCACACTTTCTACAGCTAATTTTTTTGCTCTCTCCAATACAAAAGCATCTGCTTTGTTCGTAAGTATTAGTCCAACTTCTGCAACAGGGTTGTCTTTAAAATACAACGCAATGTTTTCAGCGTTAGATCCGCTACCGGAAGCAAAAATGGCAATCTTATACATGAAATAAATAGTATTTTTATAACCGCAAAAGTAGGAATTAAAGTAATTTTACAC